>JBCCJR010000038.1:0-21437 GCA_039045805.1 Cyanobacteria bacterium P01_C01_bin.118 | reverse complement strand
TGGCATGATGATCAACCGGCAAATGCTCACGATTACGACCGATGAAGGTGAAACCGTACTGGATTTAGAAGCGCGTGTGGTCTGGCTCAGCCGTGCTAATCCCGCCAATACACAAATTATAAAATCGCCGTCTGTAGGACAACAGCCGCACATCATCTGGTGTCCCGCTTAAGGACACTGACTTTGCCACGGATCAGACTTGAGGAGCGACAACTCTTCTTGGGTCTGATTCTCTTTTTATGGCAAATTTAGAGTGTGTCTAATTGATAGGCAGCTTGATCAACTAGGAGATGATTTTGACTATATCCTGGCACTCTCAAAAAAGAGGCAGGGCAGTCTTTTGACGGGGATTTTGTCAATAAGTTTTTAAGGATCTGAGCCTTGTGCTGTCCTAAAACACAACAGACTGTATAACGGGATTTAAAGATAGCTTTCAAACTGAGGGTGATGGCATGGGTTGGCACATCGCTCAGGTGGCAGAACTGGTCCGAGAAAAGTTGTTGCTGACGATTTTTGTGATCTAAACGCACCAGTTTGACCCAACGGGGATCGTTAAAGTTAGCAACGGCTGGATCATTAAAGGCAAGATGTCCATTGTCCCCCACCCCTAACAAACATAGGTCAATGGGCTTTTGGGTCAAAAGATAGCTGTAGCGATCGCATTCTGCGATGGGTTCTGGGGCATCCCCCTGAATATAGTTAAATGTCTTAAACGGCAGCCATTGAGCAATATGGTGGTGCAGATAGTGACCAAAGCTAGCCGGATGGTCACGGCTCAGCCCCAAAAACTCATCCAGATGCAAACCCACCACCCGAGACCAGTCCACCTGGGTGGCATAACGGAGATAACTCAACAGTTTCAACTGCGATCGTCCAGTAGCAAAGATAATTGTGGCAAGCTCCTGCTGGTCAAGGGTATGCCGTAGCCGCTCAATAATCTGCTGAGCAGCGGCCTGGGCCAGGCTATCAGCGTCAGGATAAACGGAAACCTGCAGCGCATCTATCTTAAAAGTACGGACAGAAAGTTGGCTCATACCGAAGTAATGCTACGAAAGTTAAAGCTTGATCCTAGAATAAGCCTTGCCAGCCAAGGGTTTCTTGTGACGACTTGAAATAAGATTCTGAGGTTCGTTAGCTTGCGCTATCCTTTTTAGGCGTTATCAACAGGCTAGGGTATGAGTGCAAAGTGGATATGGCTAATTCTCGGAGGCTTTATTGCGATTACGTTCTCCGGATCGCTCGTACACTTAACAACGGAGGTGTGGTGGTTTCAGTCAATTGGCTTTGCCGATGTGCTGTGGACCCGACTGCGCTGGCAGGGTGCGATCGCAATTCTGTCTTTTGCTGTTTGGTGGCTGCTCCTATTTAGCAACTACGCTGTCGCTCAGCGACTAACCCGCGACCGTCCCCTACGGGTGGTTCAAAACGCCCAGTGGGACCCCTATCTGCCTGCCCTGATCCGCTACGTCAGCTTAGGTCTGATCACTCTGCTGGCATTAACCGCCGCCATCAACGGTGCCGAAGCCTGGCAAGACGTTCTCAAATTTCTCAACCCAGTGGATTTTGGTAGCCCAGATCCCCTCTATGGTCGTGAAATCAGCTTTTATGTATTTCAGCTTCCCCTGTTTGAAAAACTGCATCGAGCCGCTATTGAGGTATTGGTGTGGGGATTGGTTCTATCCACCTGTATCTACGGCGTCAAAGGAGAAATTCGTCCAGAGCGCGGCTGGAAATACTTTCTCACCGGGGAGGTCAAAACTCACTTTTGTGTTTTATTAGCAGGATTAGCCGTCATATTCGCCCTTGGTTTTTGGTTAGGTCGATATGAGCTGCTGTATTCTTCCACAGGCGTAGTATTTGGAGCGGGTTATACCGATGTTAACGCCCGTATGCAGGCCTACGGCATTATGGGATTTATCACCATTGCAGTGGGCATTTTATTTGTTGCCTCCCTCTGGCGCAGTGGATTTTTACTGCCCCTGGCGGCCATCAGTTTATATGTCGCCATCTTTTTGCTGATTACGGGGCTATATCCCTGGGCTCAGCAAAAGTTTGTAGTAGAACCCAACGAACTGCAAAAAGAATCTCCCTATATTGCCGACAATATTGCCTTAACCCGTCAAGCTTATGGGCTAGATATTGTTCAACAACAATCCTTTGAAGTCAAAAATCAGTTAGATGGCGCTACACTAGCTCGCAATAGCGCCACCATCGACAACATTCGTCTCTGGGACTACCGTCCCCTCCGGAGCACCTATAGCAGCCTGCAAACCCTGCGGCCCTATTACCGGTTTCAAGATGTTGATATTGATCGATACACCCTAAACGATGACTATCGCCAGGTAATGTTATCTCCTCGAGAGCTGGTGGACGACGCCCTACCCGCCCAGGCTCAAACCTGGATCAACCAGCATCTAATCTACACCCACGGCTATGGCCTGGCCATGAGCCCGGTTAACAAAGTCACCGAAGATGGACTGCCAGAACTGTTTATCAAAGACCTCCCACCAAAAATCTCGGTGGATCTCACCGTTGACCAACCGCGCATTTACTATGGTGAAGCAACAGACCGCTATATTTTGAC
Source organism: Cyanobacteria bacterium P01_C01_bin.118 (assembly GCA_039045805.1). Lineage (GTDB taxonomy): Bacteria > Cyanobacteriota > Cyanobacteriia > Phormidesmidales > Phormidesmidaceae > Leptothoe. Next base: position 18,853 of record JBCCJR010000038.1, on the reverse strand, counting down.
CGGCACTGACCTGGATGAATTTGACTATCCCCTCGGTAATGAAAACGCCCAATACAACTACGAAGGCCTCAGCGGTGTTCCCATCGGTTCATTTCTCAAAAGACTGGCCTATGCCTACAATCTAGGCAACTGGCAGCTGTTATTTTCCAATGCCCTGGGAGAGGATTCCCGGATCCACTATCACCGCCTGATTCAAGACCGCATTCGTCAGCTGGTGCCCTTTCTCACCCTCGACAGCGATCCCTATCTAGCCGTTATCGATGGTCGTCTGCAGTGGATCGTCGATGCTTATACCCTGAGCAATCGTTACCCCTATTCAGAACCCCTGTGGCGTAGTGAAGGCATACAGGCAGTATTGCAAGGGCAAGGCATGCGGGCCATCGTGGGCAGTGGCGCTAACTACATTCGTAATCCTGTTAAAGCGGTTGTAGATGCCTATGACGGCACTGTAAAACTCTATGTCGTCGATACCAGCGATCCTATTCTGGCCTCATTCCAGCAGAGTTTTCCCACCCTATTTGCCCCCCTGGACGACGCCTCCCCCTCTTTACAACAGCATTTTCGCTATCCTCAAATGTTGTTTAAGATCCAGGCTCAAATCTATCGGGCTTACCATATGGATCGCCCCGATGTTTTCTATAACCAGGAAGACCTGTGGGATTTTCCCACCCAGATTACGCGGGAAGAAAATCCAGAAACCCTGGAACCTTATTACGTCATCATGAAACTTCCTGAAGCTGAAGCTGAAGAGTTTATGTTGATTGTGCCGTTTACCCCCGTGCGTAAAAACAATATGGTGGCCTGGATGACGGCCCGCTGTGATGGAGATAACTACGGCAAACTGCTGGTATACGAGTTCTCCAGACAGGCGCTTTTATACGGCCCTCGCCAGATCGATTCCCGGATCGATCAAGATACCGAAATTTCACAACAGCTAACCCTCTGGAATCAAGAAGGGTCAGAAGTATTTCGCGGCGATTTACTGGTGATTCCCATCGAAGAATCCCTACTCTACGTGGAGCCCGTTTATCTCCAGGCCCGGGGACAAAATGATAACAGCAATGCTATTCCAGAGCTAAAGCGCGTCATTGTTGCCTATAAAGACTCCATCGTCATGGAGACCACACTGGAAGAAAGCCTGACTAAACTCTTTGGCCAACGCCGCCCGGCCCCTCCCGCCCCCAGTAGTAGTAATACCCAGGATACGCCTGCGCCCGTCCCCCCCAGTCAGGTGGATCTGATCAACTCTGCTCTCGAAGCCTACAACCAGGGACAACAAGCCCTACAGTCCGGCGATTGGCAAAGCTATGGTGAAGCCCAAAAACGACTGGGGGACGTTTTACAGCAGCTGACCAAGGACGAATAGCCGGGGCGGCGCGTCAATTTTTAGATCGTTTCCTTGCCATGACCTCCTGATGGTCATCGGCATCAGCTGAAAAGTTAGGTAATTTACCACAGTCAATGGTGCCCTGGCTGCGGTTTATGCCTTAACGAAAAGGCTGATCACATATATATGGGGAAGCTGAATAAGCGTGAACATTAGATCTAAAAGCCTATTGCTGCGGCTGATTACGCCCCTATCCCTTTTATCGATCGCGACTGTATTAACCATTTCAGTCAGCACCTATTTTTCAGCCCGCGAAACTTTAAAGAAATCTCTATACGATCGCCTGAGTGTCGCCGCCACCCTCAAAGAAGAAGAACTCAATCAGTGGTTTGACTCCCAACGAAATGACATTTTGCTCTTAGCCCGTCTACCTGAGGTGCAAGCGCAAACTCAGATTCTGTTAGCGACTCCAGAGGCTGAGGCCGCCGAGGCGGTGACCGACAGTGAGAAACCATCGGATACAGCCATAAAACAAGCTGCAAAAAAGCAACTGGCTGCTTACTTACAGGATATTATTGCGTTTAAGCCCGACTTGGCAGAAGTTTCCATCCTGGCGGATAGCGGCACTGTCCTATTTTCAACCAACAATCAATTTCAAGAAACGGATCAGATCCTGGACGACGGCGTCACATATTTTGCCGATGCGTCAGATAAAATTTCACCTGTTTTTTACAGATCTGATACGACCGGGGCGACAGCCATTACCTTTGCTACCCCTGTCCTAGACAGTGCTAAAAATCGGATTGGTGTACTTCTAGCCACCCTAGACTTACAGGATGTAGACTCCCTTATTCAAGAACGTACAGGGTTAGGGAAGACAGGCACTACCTATCTTGTGGGCCAGCTAGAGGAGCAAAATATATTTATCGCCTCGGAACAGTCCGAGGAGTCTGAAGGGGAGATTGATAGTTTTGCAATCGATACTGCGATCTCAGGGGAAAGTGGTGCGGGACTGTACCAAAACTATGCCGGTGAGCCCGTTATTGGTGTTTATCGATGGCTTGATGATCAAAGTTTAGCGTTACTGGCAGAAATTAATCAGCGAGAAGCCTTTGCCCCTGCCCGCAGCCTCGTCGGCAATATTTTACTGATCGGCTTTGGGGCAACAGGGCTATTGTTATCCGGCATTTATCTGCTCTCCCGCCGGATTACTAAACCCATTACCGAAATTACCAAGGCAGCCATTCAACTCCAAAGTGGAGACTTGGACCAGGCCCTTACCATTACCAGCCAGGATGAAATTGGTGTGCTCGCCCAGGCATTTAACCACATGACTCAGCAATTACAACAGTCCTTTATCATTCTCGAAACCAACAATCAGGAACTGGAGCTGCGGGTCCAAGAGCGGACGGCAGAATTAGAAGAATCAAAGGAAACTGCTGAAGCAGCCACTCGTACTAAGAGTGCTTTTTTGGCCAATATGAGCCATGAATTACGCACCCCCCTCAACAGCATTATCGGCTACAGCGAAATGCTCGAAGAAGATATTGAAATCATTGGTAAGACCGACCTGATTCCAGATTTGCACAGGATCCAGGGTTCTAGCAAACATCTTCTCAATTTGATCGACAGTGTTTTAGACCTGTCAAAAATTGAGGCAGGGCGAATGGAACTCAATCTACAGTCCGTAGACATTTCCAGCCTGGTAGAAAATGTCCTGGCAACAATCCGACCCGCCGCCACTAAAAAGGGTAACTCTATCGTCCTGAGCAATCTCAGCACCGTCAATGTAATTGACACCGATATAGACAAACTAAGCCAATGTCTGCTGAACTTGCTCAATAATGCCAATAAATTTACCGAATACGGCCAAATTACCCTAACGATTCAAACACCTCATTATCAAGACGAACAATACCTTGAATTTATTGTTCAAGATACGGGTATAGGATTAGAAACAGACCAGCTAGAGCAGGTCTTTGGAGCATTTAACCAAGCTGATATCTCATCCACTCGCCGCTACGATGGCACCGGATTGGGATTAACCATCACCCGTGAATTTGTTTACATGCTAGGTGGCATTGTAACTGCGCAAAATGCTCCGGACCAGGGGTCTATATTTACCATCCGAATCCCCCAGGTCATTTCTAGTTTAGAAAATCAGCTAGTGGCTACCCCCGTTTAACAGCACTTAAAAAACCAAAACCCAGTTAGAAAAATATTTTCTAAGCACTTCAAATACTTTTTATATTCCTATAATCATCCTCTATCAAGACTTTATCTAAATCTTACTGATCCCAGTCAAATCCATTGAAAATCAACATCAATGGTTCTTAAATACACATCAAAAAAACTAAATATACCTATTATCAATTTTTCAATAGTTTTATTCGCTCTATTCAATATAGAATTTATTTGATTATCAGACTTTAATTAAGAATAAAATCCCACCAAATATAAATTTGGCAGGACCAAACCTTTACTCTATTAATCGTCTTATTTAACTTATAGTAAAGATTCAAAATGTATTCCTCAGGTTCTAATAGCAAGTCATCTAATATACATTTATAACGTACGGAAAACACCTAATTAACCTGAATTACGATATGCATAGATTCAGATAAATTGAGTTCTTATTATTGTGCTTATCGCAATTTAAATTTAAGTATCAAGATGCAGGGAATTTGTATATTAATTGCGCTTTAAAGATCAAAAAACCGATCATAGTCTTATTTAGATATGTCCTAAGTAAGCGTCTTAAGTAAAGAAGTGATTTTATATACCTGAGCTCCCCAGAACATGTCACCAGAGCTCCCCTCCATCGCTAGAAATACTTTTCCATATCGATCAAAACACCGCCTTTATAGAGGCATTTTTTCTAGTTGGAGACCTTCTATATGAATATGAAGCGACGTAAGTTTGCTCAGCTAACCTTATATGGCCTGGGAGCATTGGTCACTAGCTGTAGTACAGCTAAAAAATCACCGACGGTTCCTAACGATACATCCGCTGACGGATCCCTTAAAATATGGTGGCAAGAAGGGTTTTATCCAGAAGAAATTGACGCCCTAAAAGACATTATTAAGCGGTGGGAAACCCAAAGTCAGCAAAAGGTTGACCTGCGCGTAATTCCACAAAAGGATATTTTGACTGCGCTTAAGCGTGCTCTGACTAGCCGTACTGAGGATATTCCCGACGTATTCTATTCTGGCTCAGCCGACTTAACCACTATTCCTCGTTTAGCTTGGAACGGAGAATTAGCCGATGTATCGGATGTGCTCCAACCGATTAAAACTTACTACAGCGACAATGTATTAGACGGGGTCAATTATCAAAACAAAACACTGGGTGCCCGTAGTTATTACGCCGTACCGTTGATGCAATCTGCCATCCATGTCCATTACTGGGAAGATTTATTGATCAACGCTGTGGGTGAACGACGCACCACTATTCCTAAAGATTGGCAATCTTTCTGGAACTTTTGGCAAACGATTCACTCTACGCTGCAGAGCAACCAAGGAAGCGATATTTACAGCGTGGGCATGCCCATGTCGCTGAGCTTAGATACCTACAATAACTTTGAGCAGTTTCTCGAAGCCTATAATGTTTCAATGCTTGACGAAGCTGGTAACCTCACCGTGACAGAAGCATCAAACCGCGAAGCACTGATCAATGCTATCGAAGACTATGGCCGCTTCTTTAAAGCTGGCACAGTCCCCTCCGACGCCACTGATTGGGATAACACGGGTAACAATGTATCGCTGTTGAGTCGAAAAAGTTTGATGACCGTCAATCATACCCTCTCAGCCCCCGGCTCCCAGCGTAGTGATGACGAGACCTACTATGAAAAACTTGCTACCGTTGCCTGGCCCAGCAAACCGGATGGTAGCCCCATGCGCTATGTGATTGAAATTAAACAGGCAGTGATTTTAGCGCAGTCAGAGCAACAGGAAGCTGCCAAAGATTTTCTCAGCTTTTTAGCTCAGCCTGAACAATTGTCAGCCTATACCAAAGGGGCTCAAGGACGCTATTTGCCCGTTATGCCCGAACTATTTGAGGATCCTTTCTGGCAAGAGAAGCGCGATACTCATATTTCTGTCGCTGTAGAACAGCTCGAAAACACACGGCCTGCATACCAGGTATTAAATCCTGCCTATGGAGAGGTCGCCGATCAAAATGTTTGGGGTCAAATTATGAAAAAAATAGCCCTAAACGAACTGGATAGCACAGCAGCTGCAGACGAAGCAATTACGACTATTCAACAGATCTTTGATAACTGGCAATAGCTTGGCAGTTATTCACTAGTTACCAGGGTGCCATCACCATCAGTTACTCTTCTACCAATAATAAACGTGAAAATTCGTCAAAGAAGCCTGCTGCTCAGGCTGATTACGCCTCTATCATTTTTATCGGCCGCTACAGTATTGACAATTTCTGTAAGCACCTATTTTTCGGCCCGAGAAACCATTAAACAATCACTTTTTGATCGTTTAGATGTAGCAGCTACCCTCAAAGAGGAAGAAATTGATCAGTGGTTCAAAACCCAGCGCAGTGACATTCTGCTTTTAGCGCGGTTACCCGAAGTTAAAACCCAGACCCAAGCACTAGCCGAAGATGGGGCTAAAGAGAACGCCTATGACCAGCTATCTCTTTACCTGAAAGACATTATTACTGCTAAACCTAACTTGGCAGAGGTTTCAATTTTGTCAGAAGGTGGAATTGTCCTCTTTTCTACTAATAAAGCGTTAGAGAAAACCTATCAGCCACTAGGTGCTACAACCACTTACTTTACTAATGCAATTGATAAAGTTGTACCCACACTTTATGTATCGCCGGTAACGAGAGCCATCGCAATTTCATTTGCCACCCCCATCTTAGATAGCAATAACAATCGTATGGGAGTGCTCTCAGTTACTTTAGATTTACAGGACGTGGATTCCCTCATCCGAAATCGCACCGGTTTAGGGGATACAGGTACCACATATCTTGTTGGACAGCTAGAACGCAGCAATACCTTTATTGCCTCTGATCAGGAAAATGAGCCCACTAGAGACGTCAGTAGTTTTGCCATTGATGCCGCCACAGGTGGGCAAAGTGGGTCCGGGCTCTATGAGAACTATAAACAAGAACCCGTTATCGGAGTTTATCGCTGGTTAGATGGACAGAGCCTGGCCCTATTAGCCGAAATTAATCAAAAAGAAGCATTTGGACCAGCCCGTATTTTAGCTAGAAACATTTTATTGATTGGATTCGCAGCAACAGGACTACTGCTATCAGGCATCTATATATTATCCCGACGGATCACCCAACCCATTGCCGCTATCACAGAAGCCGCTATCCAGTTAGAAAACGGAAAGCTTGAACAGTCGATCCCAGTGGTGAGCCAGGATGAAATCGGCCTATTATCACAGGCATTTAACCGCATGGCTCAACAGCTCAAAGAATCATTTGCCGCATTGGAAATGAGTAATCAAGAGCTGGAAGCTCGGGTAAAGGCGCGGACAGCTGAACTAGAAGAGGCCAAAGACGCCGCTGAATCTGCCACCCGTACTAAAAGCACCTTTTTGGCCAACATGAGCCACGAACTGCGCACTCCCCTCAATAGCATCATTGGCTACAGCGAAATTCTGCAGGAAGAAGCGGAAATGGCCGGGGATGAAATCAGCATTCCAGACTTACGTAAAATCCAGGGGTCTAGCAAACACCTTTTAAATCTGATTAACAGCATTCTCGATCTCTCAAAAATTGAAGCGGGTCGCATGGAACTGTGTTTAGAGCCGGTCAATCTTGCCGACATTGTGCAAGATGTCCTGGATACTATTTACCCTATCGCTGAACCCAAGTTCAATACGATTGAAGTGGATACTACAAATAGCGCCGAAACAATTGAAAGCGATCCCGACAAGCTACGTCAGTGTCTGCTTAACCTGATGAGTAATGCAAATAAATTTACTAAAAATGGCCAGCTTAGTTTAACGCTTAAAACAATTACTGACGCAGATGATACCTATCTTGAGATTACCGTTGCCGATACCGGTATCGGCATGGAGCAGCATCAATTAAAAACAATCTTTGAAGCATTTACCCAAGCAGATACTACATCTACTCGTCGCTATGGAGGTACAGGCTTAGGGCTAACGATCACTCGCGAATTTGTGCGGATGTTAGGGGGCACAATTTCTGCTCAAAGTGAAGTGGGCAAAGGGTCCACTTTTAATATCCTGATCCCACAAGTTATCCCCGTACCCCAACGTGAACTGGCATCCGTTAAGACTTAATGGATATGTTTTTGGGTTGCAGTGCGGTAGACGTCCTGGGGGTAGACACATTGGCCTTGTTGACCAGACTGGTCAGCAAGGACTCATATCCCTCCAGGGATTGCTCAAAGGAATAGTTTGCGATCGCATAGGCCCGACCATTTTTACCCAACTGTTCTAGACAAATTGGATCATTGTAAATCTTCAGAATCGCCCTGGCCAAAGTATTTGGCTTTTCAGGCTCCACCACCAGACCGCCCATGCTATCTCTCACAGCCTGGGCAGCTGAACCATTACCTGGAACAGAAGCAACAATCGGACGACCGCTAGCCATCAGCACCATTGTCTTGGAAGGCATGTTAAATCCTACAACACTGGCTTTTTGCATAATCAGCGACACATCAGCCGCTGCTAGCATGGTGGGCAGCTCTTCTCGGGGAGCAAACGGCAGTAGGGTTACATTCTCAACGCCCAGCTCACGACGCAAGTTATCCAAGTCCCCTAACTGACGTTCTTCACCGACAATGACAAACTCAATATCAGGAATATCCTGTAAAGCATCTGCCGCGTGGATAATAGTGCGCACCCCTTGAGTCCGAGCAATATTACCCGAGTACAGCACGACAAATTTATCCGATAGACCATGCTTCTGTCGGAACTCGTTATCGTACTTTGGCAGAGGGCGAATAAATTTCGTATCAACCCAATTAGAAATACGTTTTATCTTATTAGGTCGCACCCCTTTGCTTACCAGGTTTTTTGAAAAACTATCCGTAATCACAGCAACGTGGGTGGCGCTGGCATAGGCAAACTTCTCCAATACCTCAAAGACTCGAATCGCCCACTTATTACTAATCAGCCCAGTACGCACAGCGGCCTCTGGCAAAATATCCTGCAAACTGAGCACGGTTGGACAACCGTAGACCAACTTTAGCAACGCCGCAGGGACACAGGCGGGCAACGACGGGCTAGTGGAGAGGATCACATCAGGCCGCCAACCTTTTAGCGCCTGGAAAAAACTCAACAGCGAAAAGCTACCATCCAGCAGGATGCGAGTTATCACCCCCGGATTTGGATGAATCGCCACATAGCACCGCTGAATCTGAACACCGTTGCGTTCTTCTTCACAATACAGCTGACCACGATACTCAGGGTAGATTCTACGCTGGGGGTAGTTGGGCATCGCCGTCACAACCCTGACCTCGTGGCCTCTGGCAACTAGGCCTTCAGCCAACTCGGTCATTAAAGGGGCAATACCGATAGGCTCAGGGCAGTAATTGTACGAGTAAATGAGTATACGCATGAAATCGCTCTGACTACTGATGTCGTGGCCAGCAAATAAGCAACAAGCGGGAGCAGGGCTAAAGACTTGATGACCAAACATTGAAGTAAAAAAATCACCTCAATCAATAAAGTCCTACAGGATATCCAGTACGTCTTTCGCAAATAGTCCAAGCTGCATGGCTACTTTTTTGCAGATAAGGAAAGGATTCCCCAAACAGCTTATTAATGTCTCAAGAAACTTAACTAAGAGACATTTATCTTGAAAAACGAATAGGAACAACACTAACCAAGCCAAAACAGCACCTGTTCATACAAGTCTGCTTATTCTCTGTATTCACGATGATGTAAACCGATATATATCGAGGCATTTAAAAGATATACAACAATCAGCCTTGTTCTCGTCAGAATAACTGGAATCAGAAACTCAAACTAGAAATATAACCAGCTCACTATTACACTAACTAGACTTCTTCAAAAACACTTTACACAAGGAAAAACCTTCTATAAAGCAAGTTAAATTGTCCTGTCATACAAGCGAATTAACTGCTAAAGCACTTAATCTGAAATATTTTCCTGGACTTACTATTTATTCTCCAGAAATATCTTCCAATTACAACTATTACCTGAAGAGTATTGTATGTGACATAGGGATGTGACATACAGAACCATAATTATGGTAAGGGTTTCGGAGAATCGAATGAAATCCCTAAGACAATCTTCACGATATTAGGATGAAAGTCCCCGGGCAAACAGGCAAATTCTTTACAAAAATACTCTGGTTTTCGCTAAATCAAAAAACAGGCTTAATCCTGTAGCTAACTGCTGAACACATATTTCCGTAGGAAAGGCTATGGCAACAGTAGTTTGCTGCGTACATACCATTGCTCCCTAAAGCATTAAGCAATCACCTATGGCCTCAACAAGGCTAAGCCCTAAAATAAATTTAAATAATTTTTCAACAAAAAAGGCGCTTTTTAGTCAAAAACGCCCTTTCTAAATTCAGCCTTTGAACCTGGATCGGAGTTGAGGCCAAATCCGTAGATTTTTTTAAATTAACTAAATTAACTAATAGGCCCGTGAAGCATCCCGCTCAGAACGAATTCTATCTTTAGCTCGGTTAGCACTGCGCTTGAGAGCTTCCAGACGTTTGACATAGCGATCGCGCTGTTTCTTCTTTGGTGTCTGCTCGATCAATGTTTTAAGCGCGCTACCCAAGCTCTTATAGGCATTGGGGAGTGAATAGCCAAAGCGAGTGGCTAAAGAAATCGCTTTCTCGTCAGCATCCATCGCCTCTTTAAGGGTTTTTTCAGCATTATTGCGCTTATACAAACGCCAGCCGGAAATACCACACAGACCGAGGGCCAACACCAGTAGCAACCCGTCCTGAACCCATAGCTCACCGACAGCACCGCCCAGACCAATGGCTAAGGCGGCCATTTCCCAACCATCACGAGGAATGGTGTCATTTTGAACCCGGGCAACCTCATGCCAAAACAACAAATTACGCTGGTCAATGGCAAGCTGTTCCCACTTAGGCAGATCAATCTGAACTTCGACCTGATCTTTGCCTAACTCTTCAGACGTAATTAGCGGTGGACCTACATCCATAGCGGGCTCAACCGTGACCCAGCTTTGCAGTTCTGGGGGTAGCAGACTACGTAAGCGGCGAAGTTCGCCCATATCTGCTCTGGAACTGTAGGTGGCGTAAGACATGCTGATAATGGCCCGGAAACGCTTGTGAAAATGCTTATACTATAGCGGGCTTTAGGGGGGTATGGTGGCAAACTTCTGGTGAGATTACCGTAATCGCCTCCTCCAATAATCTACACCCTTCTTCTACGGATTCAATCCGGCATAGCTGATCCCGTAATTCGGCGGCCCCATCAAAGCCTTTAGCGTACCAGGCCATATGCTTACGAGCCTGACGAATGCCGCTTTTACCCTTATATTCAGCCAGCATAATTAAATGTTCCTGGGCACAGCGCAAACGTTCAACCACCGTAGGCGGCAGCCGTTGCTCCCCAGTTTTTAGAAAGTGGTCAATTTCCCCCACTAAAAATGGATAGCCCAGGGTGCCACGGGAACACATTACGCCATCGGCCTGGGTCTGCTTCAGACAGTCAATTGCCGCCTCCACCGAAAAGATATCGCCATTGGCAATCACTGGAATGGCAATGGCCTGTTTGACCCTGGCAATCCAACTCCAGTCGGCAGTGCCGTTATACCCTTGGGAACGGGTACGGCCATGGAGTGTGAGCATTTGAGCCCCAGCCGCTTCTAAACGACGGGCAAACTCCACGGCATTGATTTCGTCTTCAGACCAGCCAATGCGAGTTTTTGCCGTCACCGGAATCGATACCGCCCCACTGACTGTCTCAATGATGCGTGCCGCTGTGTCGGGATCCCGTAATAGGGATGAGCCACCGCCATTTTTAGTAATTTTGTTAACAGGGCACCCCATATTGATATCAATGGTGTCTGCCCCCTGGTCCACGGCTTTTTTAGCCGCTTCTGCCAGAAACTCAGGTCTGCGATCAAATAGCTGGATACTAATGGGCCGCTCATCGGGATCCACCTCCATCACCTTGGGCAGCTTACGCACATGATGGAGCTCAGCTGCACTCACCATTTCGGTGTACATCATCGACTGGGGAGCATAGCGACGGACCAATCGACGAAAAACCAGATCGGTCACTCCCGACAGCGGCGATTGCAGGACCCGACTGTGGACTTCGACAGTGCCAATTTTTAGGGGAGTGGCAAGGCGAGATTTTAGAAAGGGGGATAAGGAGTTGTGAGTTGTGAGTTGTGAGTTGTGAGTTGTGATTGGTTGGTTGAGGTTTAGAGCGACTGACATGGGTTTTGGCTAATTGCCGAGGGACAAGAACGCTTTGCAGGTGTCTATCTATCTTGCCACTAACTCATAATTCAATATCCATACACTCTTGTACGATGCCTTTAACTCATAATTCAAAACTCACAATTTAGAACTAACGCAGGATGTTTCAAGGGGAAATTGCGGCACTGAGTGCGGCCGCACTGTGGGCATTTGCAACATTGATGTTTGGGCGCTTGGGAAAGCAGCTATCGCCGTTGGCATTAAACCTGATCAAGGGCTTTATGGCCATCGGGTTTATTGTGCTTACTCTGGCAATACGACAGCAATTATTAGCGTCGTTACCGGTGGAGTCGGTATTGCTGCTGTTGATTAGCGGTGTAGTGGGCATCGGCCTGGGGGATACGGCCTACTTTGCCACGGTGAATATCCTGGGGGCGCGACAGGCGTTGCTGTTAGAAATGCTGGCACCACCCATGGCGGCGTTGATGTCATGGGTCTTTTTGCAGGAACAACTATCGTTTTTAGCCTGGTTGGGCATGGCGCTGACGCTGACTGGCATTATTTGGGTAGTGGGGGAGCGCAGCCCTAAGGTGCGCGGCACACAGTCCAAACCGTTACTCACCAGGGGAATCCTTTTCGGAATCCTGGCGGCTCTAGGGCAATCCATTGGCAGTGTGCTGTCGCGGGCGGCACTGGCGGATACGGTGATGGATCCGTTGTGGAGTACGTTGCTCAGGCTTTCGGCAGGGTTGGTGTGTATTGGTGGGTTATTTCTTTGGCGCAGAAAAGAACAGACGCTTACACGTCCGTCGGGGCGGCTGTTGGGGGGAGTTGCGATCGCAGCCTTTTTTGGCACCTATCTAGGCATCTGGCTACAGCAAATCGCCCTGAAATATTCCCCCACTGGCATTGCTCAATCACTACTGGCGACCAGTCCCATCATGGTGCTACCCATGGCCCTGGTCATTGGAGAACGCATTACATTGCGAGCTGTCTGTGGGGCTGTCGTTGCTCTGGGGGGTATCTGGCTATTGTTTAGCCGCTAATCGAATGGTCGGTCCCATAGTGGTCTGGCTATTGTTTAAACGTTAGCCCAAGGGGCCTATCCATAACCCACCTTTAATCTATATGAATTAACTTTCATATGAATCTCAGTTCACTTTAAGCTGTCCCTGTCACTGTCGAGGTTATGGATCAGGTCACTTGTGTTGACAAGCTCAAAATTTTGGCTGACACCACACGATTAGGAGTATTAAAACAGCTACAGTTTGGGCCTCAGTCAGTAGGAGCCTTGATAGATGCTTTAGAGGTGGAACAAACTCTTTTGTCTCATCATCTGCGTGTCTTACGGCAAGCCCAGTTTGTCATTGCAGAGCGCAACGGCAAGCACGTCCTCTACCGTCTGGCCCCCTCCATTCTGATTGAGCAAAATAGTCTCAACTTAGACTGCTGCATCCTATCGTTTCGGTAATGCCTCATTTTTTAGGCTTGTAACCATGTCCTGAACAAGGCTCTTCTAAAAGGACATTTTGTTTATGGTGCAGCCCCCTTATTTAAAGCGTCTAGGGGTAGTCGCGTTAACGATCGCAGGTCTATCAGCATGTTCGTCACCGGCCTCCACCAGCGGAGACCTACAGGGAAAAATTATTCTGACCGGTTCCAGTACGGTGGCTCCCCTCGCCTCTGAACTAGGTAAACGGTTTGAAGAAGAGCACCCTAATGTTCGAGTGGACGTACAAACAGGAGGATCGTCGCGGGGGCTGGCCGATGCCCGCAGTGGTCAGGCCGATATCGGGATGATGTCGCGGGATCTAGCAAACGATGAAAATGATGTTACCGCCCACGCCGTTGCTAAAGATGGTGTGGCCATTGTTATCCATACCGATAATCCAGTAGTAGCGCTAACCCCTGAGCAGGTGGTGGACCTTTACAAAGGTGAAATCACCCAATGGTCTGCGGTGGGGGGCAACGACGCCTCCGTTAGCGTGGTGAATAAAGCAGAAGGGCGCTCCACCTTAGAAGTTTTCCTTAAACATTTCGATCTAAAGAATAGTGATATCAACGCCCAGGTAATCATTGGTGACAACGAGCAAGGGATTAAGACAATAACTGGCAATCCCGATGCCATTGGCTATGTATCCATTGGGGCAGCCGAAAACAGCATTGCTCGGGATGAGCCATTAAAACTGTTGCCATTGGAGGGGGTAGAACCCAGCACAGTCTCGGTACAGGATGGTTCATTCCCCTTATCGCGCACGTTGAACTTTGTCACCAGTGGCGAGCCGGAAACCTTGACTAAGGCATTTATTGATTTTGCCCAGTCCCCTGAGGTGCATGACATTGTGGAGCAGCAGAATTTTGTCCCCATTGATTTCAACCAGTAATCTATCCCATCAGATCAGCTCCTCTGCTGCTCTTAAACAGGCTAAACGTAATGATAGGCTCTTGCTAAACAGTCTTCGATTGTTAGCCAGTGTCACCGCCATGGTGGGGGTATTGATTTTTGCGTTTGTCCTCAAGGAAGCATGGCCTGCCCTAAAGACGATTGGCATACTGAGATTTTTCAGGGATGAAGCCTGGTACCCGTTGGAGGGCCAGTTTAATCTGGTGCCAATTTTGTTGGGAACGGTATTGACGGCCCTGGGGGGGATTACGATCTCAGCTCCCTTGGGTCTTCTCTCCGCTCTCTTCTGCCAGTTTTACGCCCCCAAACCAATGGCCTCTATATATCAGCGACTGCTGGAGTTGCTGACTGGCATTCCCTCCGTAGTCTATGGCTTTTGGGGCTTAGTCATACTTGTACCCAAGATTAATCAGCTACATCCACCGGGCCAAAGTCTACTGGCAGGGATTTTAATCCTCAGTCTAATGATCTTGCCAACGGTGGCTCTTCTGGCAAAGACAAGTCTGGGAGAGGTTCCTGCTGAGTATTTACAAGGCGCTGAGGCGTTGAGTCTATCACGATGGACAACGGTGACCCGGATTGTGTTGCCGACAGCTAGGTCAGGCTTAACTACGGCCATTGTCTTGGCCACCGGTCGTGCTCTGGGAGAAACCATGGCGGTTCTGATGGTCTGCGGTAATGTCGTACAGATTCCCGGTTCTGTCTTTGATCCGGTGCGTTCTCTGGCAGCCAATATCGCCTTAGAAATGGCCTACGCAACAGCAGATCACCGATCGGTTCTATTTGTAAGTGGTTTAGTGCTACTGGGACTGGTTGGCTTGTTGGTAAGCATTGCATCTGTTTTAGGCTCTGAGGAGAGAGAAAAACGTCATGGCATCTAAAACAGTTTCTAAATCCGTCTTTATAAAGTGGCTCGACTCGTTACTTATAGGAGCAACTTGGTCAACGGCAGTCAGTATTGCGGCTATTTTTTTATGGATTGTGTTGTCGATTGTCAGTCAAGGAGTCGGGCAGCTCTCCTTAGACTTTCTTTTATCTGAACCGATAAACGCGGGGCGAGAAGGGGGAATTGCGCCCATATTAATGTCTACATTGTTGATTCTTGGGGTATGTTTGGCGATTGCCCTGCCCCTGGGATTAGCCACAGCGCTATTGCTGGCAGAATTTACGGTTAGTGATAAACGACTGGGTCGATGGGTGCGGCGCAGTCTGGACTTTCTGGCTGGAGTCCCGTCCATTGTCTTTGGGCTGTTTGGCAGTGTATTTTTTTCACAGGTTCTGGGGCTGGGGTTTTCGGTTCTCTCTGGGGGATTGACGTTGGCCTGCATGGTGTTGCCATTGTTAATTCGAGCAACGGAGGAGGGGTTGCGATCGCAACCTAACCGCTACCGACAAGGAGCTGCAGCCCTGGGTCTCTCCAAAACCACCACCCTATTCAAAATTCTTTTACCCGCCGCATTACCGGGACTGATGGTGGGCATCGTGTTATCCATAGGCCGAGCCCTGGCTGAAACAGCCGCCCTAATCTTTACCAGCGGTTATGTAGATCGATTTCCAGAATCACTGCTGGATTCAGGTCGGGCATTATCGATTCATATTTTTGATCTATCGATGAATGTTCCCGGTGGAGACAGTAATGCTGCCGCATCTGCTCTAGTATTACTAGGCTTACTACTAACCTTAAATGGCTTGGCAGCATTTATTTCTCTACGCTGGCACACAAAATATTAAATCCTTTCCTGCTTACTCTTCTCCCCACTCTCTCTTTATCCATGCTCTCCTATCATCCACAAACCAACGTTAATTCTGTTGAGACGTTTCCTTTAATAGATGTTCAACAGCTAAGGTTGCGCTATGGGCATCATATTGCTTTTGAGGGGGTTTCTCTTCCTATTTATGCGGGGCAAATTACGGCAATCGTAGGTCCTTCTGGTTGCGGAAAAAGCAGTTTTCTAAGCTGCTTAAATCGCATGAGTGATTTGGTGCCTGACTGTCATGTGGAGGGACACATTCGGATGGCTGGGATGGAGATCCTAAGTTCGAATATGGATACTCTGTCGCTGCGTCGTCGGGTGGGGATGATTTTTCAGCGACCTAATCCATTTCCGCTGAGCATTTGGGAAAATCTGGCCCTGCCCTTACGGGAACATGGGCTTACTCAAAAAAATCTGCTGGCGGAGACGATTGAGACTGTTCTCAGGGATGTGGGTCTATGGTCGGAGGTGAAGGATCGGCTGCGTAAGTCGGCTCTGGCTTTATCCGGTGGGCAACAGCAGCGATTGTGTATTGCCCGAGCCCTGGTGCTACAGCCAGAGGTATTGCTACTGGATGAACCCTGTAGTGCTCTGGACCCCATTGCTAGTGGCATTGTTGAGGATTTGATTATGCGCTTACAGCCTCGCTATACCCAGGTGGTGATAACCCATAATTTAGCCCAGGCCAGCCGTATTGCCGATCAGGTGGGAATGTTTTGGGTTCAAAACGGAGTGGGGCGGTTGATTGAATTTGGTACCGCCCAACAGATTTTTGAGTCCCCAAACCATGAACTCACTGCCGCCTATATCAGCGGTGGTAAAGGGTAGTCTATTCTGCAGCAACGCCTGCTCCTGATCCTTTGACTAACACTGGCTGATTAAAAGAATCAGGCTTATCGCCAACGGTAGCGCCACCGTTGATCATTCCCTGCAGGCTGGGTTCAAAGAATGTGTAAGGAAAACGAGTGTCAGGACGACTGACATCATCTAATCGCTGTTGCAGTTCAGCAGGAATCTCGAAATCTAGCGCGCCTAAGTTATCCTGCAGCTGATGTAGCTTGGTGGCTCCGATGATGACTGAAGCCACAGAGGGGCGATTAACCACCCAGTTAAGGGCAACTTGAGCCATGGAACGGCCTAACTCGTTGGCGACCTGTTCCAGTTCTGCCACGATGGCCCAATTTTTGTCAGTAAATTTGTCAAAGGCGGGATTGCCGCTGTTGGCCAGCATGGCCAATCGGCCTGAGCCTTCGCCCCCCTGCTCGGAAGGTTTATATTTGCCAGAGAGAAGACCACTGGCCAAGGGAGACCACACCATCAGACTGGTGCCCAGATTTTTGGCCAGAGCCGTGTATTCAAATTCAATGTTGCGTTCAGCCAGGGAGTATTCCAGCTGGACGGTACTAATGGGTTCCCAATGGCGTTCTTGAGCCAGGGTTTGAGCCTGAGCAACGTACCAGGCGGGGGAATCCGACAAGGCTACATGACGAACTTTGCCGGAACGCACCAGGTCATCTAGAGTGCGCATCACCTCAGCTGCTGGGGTGACTTGGTCCCAGGTGTGGAGCATATAGACATCGATGTAGTCGGTGCCGAGACGTTCGAGAGATCCTTCGACGGCCCGGAGGATATTTTTACGACCGTTGCCCCCTGCATTGGGATTACCGGGATCGGCGTTATAGCTAAATTTGGTGGTGATAATGATGCGATCGCGCGTCTTACTATCCCTAATAAACCGCCCTAACATCCGCTCGCTATTACCATTGGTATACAGATCCGCCGTATCGACAAAGTTGCCCCCCGCCTCGACATAGGCATCAAATAACTGACGGGCATTGGCTTCATCTGCGCCCCAGCCCCAATCATCACCAAACGTCATTGTGCCAAGGGCCAAGCGGCTAACTTTCAAACCAGTATTTCCGAGCGTATAGTAATCCATCGGTTACCTCGCAATACGTTTACATTCCCTACTATTAATCAGCCGCTAAAATAATTCTTGAATCTAATTGCTCAGTTTTAGTAAAAAATTGCGCCCTAAGTCAAAGTTGGAATCTGCAGCAATTTTCCCCCTCCTCCTCCCCCCCCCTGCCTCCCCCACCTATCTCAACCAATAAACCCTCATCTCCCCACTGTTCTCGTGGATAGCCATATTGACTTTGTTGACAGCCAAACCCTAACGCCAAAACCTGATGTCACTGCAGGGCGTATCCTCGTGTCGAGTCAGCACCTCAATTGGCATGGCATTCATATTGAAAAAGGGGAAAACGACGGATTTACCCCCGATGATGTCACTGTCACCCAGCATTATTTCGCGATGAATACTGGGCCAGCATTTGAGTGGGAATGGAAGGACGGGAGCACCTTCAAAACTCATCGCTATGAGACAGGGGATCTATGGGTTAACCCAGCAGGCGTCCCCTTTTCCCATCGCATTAGTGGTCACAATCAATTTGTTCTCCTTACCCTGGAGCCACAAAAGCTCATCGAGATAATGCCTGATCGGTCAAAGTATCACAGCTTTCGACGACAGCATCAGGCCAAGGACAAACATCTGCAAATGCTAATGCAGGCTCTGTTAATTGAAGCAGAGATGGGAGGCCCCAACGGCAAACTCTATGTCGATAGCCTATCTACTGCATTAGCCGCCCACTTTGTCAATCACTACAGTCTTGAGCACCCGGCGGCTTTATCCAGTCTCCATTCACCCGAACATCAGCGTTTGGCCAACGTCATTGACTATATTGAAGCTCATCTTACAGACGACTTAAGTTTGACGGACTTATCTCTACAGGCAGGTTTGAGCAAATTTCATTTTTCCAGATTGTTCAAACAGGTCCTGGGCTTAACGCCCCATAAGTACGTGATTAAACGACGCATCGAACAGGCTGCTCAACAGTTAAACCAGGGACAATCCATCGCTCAGGTGGCCTTTCAATTTGGCTTTAGCGATCAATCTCATTTCACCCGTGCATTTAAACAGGTTAAAGG
>JBCCJR010000037.1:0-21723 GCA_039045805.1 Cyanobacteria bacterium P01_C01_bin.118 | reverse complement strand
CCTTTTGCTCTGTTAGCAAGGTCAGGTATCAGGTGCCTTTGGAGATATTTTTAATATGGATATGCAAGGAAAGACGGCTCTGGTTACCGGAGCCTCACGCGGTATTGGCCGTGCGATCGCCATCGAACTCGCAAAACAAGGCGCAAGCTACATCTTGCTGATCGCCCGCAATCTACAAAAACTCAAAGAAGTGGCAACAGAAATTCGCAGCTACGGGGCTCAGGCCATCCCGCTATCGGTTGACCTGACCGAACCCACCTCCGTCAACATTGTTGTCGCCCAATCCTGGAAAGATTACGGCCCGTTTGACTTGCTGGTTAACTGTGCCGGTATTGCCCACCAGTCAAACTTTCTTAAAACCAGTCTCGGCCAGGCCCACGCCGAACTCTCCACCAATCTTCTCGGTCTTTACACTGTCACTTGGCTTGTGGGCCGTCGGATGGCATCCCGTCGTCAGGGCACCATTGTCAATGTCTCTAGCCTGATGGGTAAAGTGGCCGCTCCCACGATGGCCACCTATTCGGCCACTAAGTTTGCCATCGTGGGCTTTACCCAGGCGCTTCGCCATGAGCTAGCTCCCCACGGAGTGCGCGTGGCTACACTGCTACCCTCCCTGACTGATACTGATATGGTGCGGGAGTTTAACCTATTCCGCTGGGTGCTTCCCTTGAGTACCGATCAGGTGGCCCAGG
The DNA here is from genome assembly GCA_039045805.1 of Cyanobacteria bacterium P01_C01_bin.118. Lineage (GTDB taxonomy): Bacteria > Cyanobacteriota > Cyanobacteriia > Phormidesmidales > Phormidesmidaceae > Leptothoe. The sequence goes on along the minus strand of JBCCJR010000037.1, from coordinate 21,031 downwards.
GATTAATCACCGGCCTCAAATCCCGCAACTCAGAAATTGCTGTAGGCTGGCAAAGTCATATGGCCCTGTGGTTCCATCGCTTTTTACCCCAGGCTATGGACACCCTTATTCGGCTATCGAACCCTTATCAATCCCCCAAGACATATCCGCGGGCTAAAGGAATTTAGAGTGCGGAATTCGGAGTGCGGAATTTGGAATATTTTGCGTGAAAGGCAAAGCCTTACGGAGTAATTTCTCCTTTTCCGAATTCCGAATTCCGAATTCACCTTTTGTCCTTCTCTATCTCATCGATTCTGACAGCAGTTTCTTGGCAATATTTACGCATATATACAGAGGATTTCTAAGCAGTTTAGAACTGTCAATTTAAAGGTTGTCAATTTAGCCGACTACTTCATGGTTTAAAGCTGTTCACCATGTCGTACAGCATAGGGCGGGCAGTGCTTCCAGGCTTTTGATGTTTTAGTTATTTAAATAAACAATTCATTTTTAGATGAAGCAATTCTTCACATTTTATTCGACAACTTAGCTATCTCTTGCCAGTCTATAAATCAACGTTCTTTTATATATTTCTGATTTCAAAAGAAAATTGTTTTCCCATAGTTTGTCCATACCTTGAAACATCGTTTTGCAATTGGGTAGCTATACTGATAGGGTGTTACACCCCCTGTATAAAACTTCGTAATTACGAGCGCTTAGAGTCAGTTACAGGACGTCCAAAAGCTTATCTAGCCTAAGGGTTGTCCTGATTCGAGAACAGTGATCCGGAAAATCATTGAGTGGTTTGGATCTATTCCTGCACGGGTGATGGGTTTTTTGATTCCTCATTTCTTCGTGTTCTGGAGCGTTTCCTGAGTGTCACTTTTAGATGTGTCACCAAATCTAATGTTTGAGCTGAAATTAATTTCAGCGTAGGTCCAAACGGCCTAAAGGCTTTATGCCGGGATTGTTGTTAAGTAGGTGGCAAAACCATGGTTGATGTGAAAGCACCTCCCCCGCGGGAATACATTAACGTCATGGAACTTTTGGTAGCAGAAGAGGTGGAGCAACAGCTACGCCAGCTACCGACTCGTGTTCTTAAATATGTGAAACCCATTGAGGTAGAGACTTACGCCTTAAATCGGTTGCCCTGTCTATATGCCTCTAGTGAAAAGGGCTGGCATTCGCAGTATCAAAAGGCCAGGCATGAACTGCGTCAAGAAATTTCCAATGCTGTACGCCAGGCGATCGCAGCGGTCCAGGTAGATCCATTGAGGGCATCCCGTCCGTTAATCCATCGTCCAGCATTTCCTTCCAACGATGCGCTTTTGTTAGAGCAGTTTCGCTCAGCCCTGGGACAGCCTAATCTGACCTGGGAGTCGCTGCTGCGTAAGTGCAAGCGCGCTGGAGCCGCTCGCCGGGAGTCAATGGCGAATAAAGACGACAGGTCTTCAGCACCTGAGGCTTCCTACGCGACGGCCTATGCCACAGCCCATACGGGACAAACAGATACCCATGGAACGGTTTGGCGACCGGGTACCTATGGCGAAACATCCTGGCATCCGAAACGCAACCATGACTATCAAAAGCCCATGTCATCGTCATCGATGGCTGCCTACGATTGGAATGATTCTCGGTATCGATAAAACGCATTGATCCAAGGGGAGCCCTGCCCTCAGCTCCCCTGCCCCCTCGGTTACTGGCTTTCGACCATTGTTTGAGCGTTGGTCAGAGCCTGTCTTACTTGCTCAAACCCCGTACCGCCTAAACTATTGCGGGCCGCGACTACCTGTCGAGGCGAGATCGCATCATAAATATCCTCTTCAAACGCCGGATGCAGCGCCTGCCATTCCTCCAGGGTGAGGTCTTTGAGCAGTTTGCCAGCGGCCAGGGATGTTTTCACGACGGTACCCACCAAATTATAAGCATCGCGGAAGGGCACCCCTTTAGTCACGAGATAATCGGCCACATCGGTGGCATTGGAAAAGTCGCTGGCCACTGCCTCCGCCAGACGCTGGGGACGAAACTCCAGCCCCTGGTGCAGCAAAATAATCATGGCCTGCAAACAGCCCTGAACCGTCTTGACAGTATCAAATATGGCTTCTTTGTCTTCTTGCAAATCCTTGTTATAGGCCAGGGGAAGCCCCTTCATCATGGTTAGCAGGCCCTGCAAATGGCCAAAGACTCGCCCGGTCTTACCCCGCACCAGCTCGGGCACATCGGGATTTTTCTTTTGGGGCATAATGCTTGACCCGGTGGAGCAGCTGTCGGTCAGGGTGACAAATCGAAATTCTTCTGAGGCCCAAAAGATAATTTCCTCCGCCAGACGGGACAGATGCACCATGATCAGGCTGGCAGCAGTGGCAAATTCGATGGCAAAATCGCGATCGCTAACGGCGTCCAAACTGTTGGAGTAAATTCGCTCAAATCCTAGCTGCTCAGCGGTGTATTCACGATCGATGGGAAATGTAGTGCCGGCTAGTGCGCCTGCCCCCAGAGGAGATATATTTACTCGCTTAACTACGTCTCCCAGACGCTCGTAGTCTCGCTGGGCCATATCCACATAGGCGAGCAAATGGTGGGCCAGACTCAGGGGCTGGGCTCGCTGCAGGTGGGTATAGCCAGGAATCAAGGTTTCGATATGGGTTGCAGCATGGGTGAGGAGGGCTTTTTGGAAATCCCGCAGTAAAGCGCGAATGGTGTGTATTTGCGATCGCAAATACAGCCGCATATCTGTCCCCACTTGGTCATTACGAGAGCGCCCTGTATGCAGCTTTTTACCCAGAGGCCCTAGCAATTCAGTTAGCCGCCGTTCTACCGCAAAGTGAACATCCTCTTCGTCAACGCCCGGTTGAAAGCTACCCTGGCAATACTCCTGACGAATCGTTTCCAAACCATCCACCAGTTGCTGTCCTTCAGCCTCTGAAATAATTCCGACCTTAGCCAACATTTTGGCATGGGCTTGAGAACCAGTCAGATCGTATTCAACCAGAGCAATATCAAAACCAATACTGGCATTAAACTCAGCAATTAGTGGATGTAAACCTTGCTCAAATCGCTGACTCCAAGGGGTGGATGAAGTACTCAAAGCGCAAAATCTCCTGCAGATATCTAAAGGTGCCAATCTGCACCCGCTGACTGAGATTACCCCATGATGGAGTTGGCTAGTAAGTAGTAATTCCGCGAATTACGTAGCCCAGCACAATGCCAATTAGTAGTGCCCAAAGCTGACCAGACTCGATAAAGTTTCCAAAAATATCTCCGGTGCGATCAAAGAATGTATCCTCAAACTGCTCAGCAATTACAGGTGTAGTCACTTGGGCCGTTGGCTGGCCGAGAAGTGTAGCTGCAGGTAAGGTGAACTCGCCAGAGAACTCAGAATAGATATCGATTTTCATGGGGCTTGCTAAAAATTGGTAGACAAAATGTGAAACCTTATTCACGTCCAAAAACGAGGTTACACCAATAGAAGACACTACGAGCTATGACTCAGACGTTGATGAAGCAACCCGATCATTGCACTACACCCTAATAACATCAAGCTAATGTAGTGATTCTCGCCCCCAATAAGGCATTAAACCTAAAAAAATAAGCGTAATATGCAATTAGCGGTTAAAAGGATCTCCTTTACCCGTCCCCTTTCACACATTGCCTACTCTTCAATGGCCGATAGCTGACGAAACTCAGCCGGTTGAGTCACTTTCATCACCACTAAGGTGGTGTCGTCATCCTTAGAGCGATCTGGCCCGATAAATTGACGCAATAGATTAAACAGGTAATCCAAAATTTCTTGCGAACTTCCCAAATTTTGACAGGCCCAGCATACGGCCTTAATTAAATTCTCCTCGTCAAACCGTTCTCCCCGAATGTTGGCGGCATCGGTAAAGCCATCCGTGTAAAAAATCACCAAATCGCCGGGGTAAAGCTGCATCTGCCCCTCATGGTAACGGGTATCAATATCCAGCCCTAGCAACATGCCATCGGCATCGAGGCGACTGATCGTACGGGTAGATGCCTGCCATAACAGCGGCGGGTTATGGGCAGCATTGCCAAAGGAAAATATTTGGGTTTTGGGGTCATATTCTGCATAGAACAGCGTGACAAAGCGATTGGAATTTTCCAAATCGTTGTGCATCACACAGTTGAGGTTCTGCAAAATCTGTCCAGGAGAATGATCGTTGAGCACCTCAGCCCGTAACATGCCTCGCAGCATAGTCATAATCAAACCAGCTGGTACACCTTTTCCCATCACATCGCCAATGGCGATACTCCAGGGCTGGGCCGAGGACAGCCGGGTAGCTGGACTGCGCAGCTGATCATAGGTAGTTGGAATAAAGTCGTAATAGTCCCCACCTACCTTTTGGGCTGTTTGACACCGGGCGGCCAGATCAACGCCTTCAATTACGGGACATTGACGCGGTAGTAGCTTTTCTTGAATCTCGGCCCCCAGCTCCAGTTCCCGATCCAAACGCTCTTTTTTACGCAGAGCCAACGTTAGTTCATCATTTTCGATCGCCACAGCGGTTTGGTCTGCCACCAGCCGCACTAACTTTTGTCGAGTTTCTGTCCAAGCATAGTCAGCATCATCACTAAAGACGTATAGTCGACCCCGTTCAACGTTTTGCACAATGATGGAAGTGCCAAACAGCTGTAGGTCTGGAGAGAGAAAGTGGTTAAGCTGCTGATCGAGAGTGACCATCGCACTCCGGGCAGCTTGGTGCGTTAACGAAGTCGCCTCACCATCTTGTCCTTTCTCTCTGCCGGTTAGGGACGATGTGATCTGGCGAGTAGCCGACTCCAATGCACATCGCACTGTTTGGCAGGTTTCATTTGCAGGACAATAAATGCGTTCCAACCGTAGCTGACCGTTAGGCCGAAACAAAACCAGAGCTCCCCCGGTGGCATCAGTCACTCGACTGGCGATCATGGGAATTAGCTCTAAAAACTGACTGATATTATTGAGGCTTCTAAGGGCAAACCCCAAGGAACTCAATAGGTCTTGAATTTTGTACTGCTCCCGCTGCAGACGTGCCACTAACTCCTTCAGGGCAAACACAGGAGTACCAGCCGGCAGAGTGCTGCCCTCAGGAAGGGAATTAAAGGGTAGCGATGGACTGGGCGACATAGGCACAATCGACGGCAAGGTCGATATCTAGGAGCAGCAGAGTAATGAGCGAAGTAGATTATGTAGGGTAGATTATGCTGGCTGATGGAATAAATCAATCTGGAATGCCCAAAACTGGCCGGATTGTACCAGTATTAAGTCTTCCTCCAGAGGATTCCGCCCAAAAAACTACCAGCGAATGGAAGGCAATATAGCGGTCAAAGTCATCCTTGGCAACTAGATATTTATCGTTAACTATAAGTCTTCAAACAAAATTACCAACGCAAAATTTTAGACATTAAGATAGCACTTCACACCCAACCGTCAAGACCATGACTAATTCATCAATCTAATTCATAGACCTGTGTCGCCTGCAGCTGCAAAGCATTGTCGTCGCACTCCACCCTAAGGCCACTGTACTCGATACATATGAAAAACTTCGCTACTGGCCTGTTTGGTGACCTTGGCCCCTACATCCTTGAGTAAAGCCCGCCATTGCTTCAGTTCTATTAATTCAACATCGGCACCTAAATAGGTTTCTAAGATGGCCCAATTTTCCGCCAGCTCTTCCTCGGGATTCACCACATCAAAAACAAAACTTCCGCCGGGTTTTAAACAGGGTTTGACCGCCATCAGCACTTGCTGCCAATAATCTAGGGGGTAGTAACAACTCACACCAGTGGCAATGACTAAATCAAAGGTGGCCGGTTCGTACTCTAATTTGTGGGCTGGAGCCAGGTTTACGCCCTTAAATAGCTTTGAGTCTAACTGAGGTCCCCGTTGATTGAGGGCTGTCTGAGCCACTTTACTGATTTCTTGCCCCACAAAGGTAGCTTGCCAGGCTTTCCAGGGATAAATCAAAAAACTCAGACCACAGCCAATATCCAAGCAATGTTGCTTTTTTTTTGGCTGTGATATTTCCCAAAATTTGCTGGTAATTCGGGGTGTCAAACTTCCAGTGACCCAATCCCTAAATACCGCCATTTCTTCCACATCATCTGAAAGCTCAAAGGTTTCACCTCGATACTCACGGTCAAACCTTTGAGCCACTGCCTGAAGCTGGCTCATTTCCATATCTGATTTCCTATGTGATTTTTTTCAACGGGCGGTCTAACGTCCCTTCAATGCCTTGGTAAAGTTCTGACGATAGGAGGCGCTAATAATAAGTACAGGCCACAGTAATGTTAAGTACAGCTTGCCACTGCTGAAATTTGTTCGCCTAAATCCAGTCCAAAATTTCCAAGCTCCGTAGCCATAACCACCTAAGAACAGTAGTCCTAATAAAGTCGGCATTGTTTTATCCTCCAATAGTTCAGTGCAGGGGAAATACTAATTGGCAAGGTTGCCCATACATAGCTCCATCTTGTATAGGTTGTGGGACACAGCCACAGGAACTTTACTACCGTAGACTAAGTATTTTGAAGGCAGTCTTAATGAATATAAAGTTGAGCTTAATAAAACAAGTACAATTAACACTGCAATACAAAACATCAACGGCAGGACAATGACATCACCTGGAGCCAAATAGCTGCACGGGTGCATTTCAAAGGGTAGCTTTGTTAATCGTTGACGGCTAATCCTTAATAACAATTGTTTGATTTTCCAAAAACACAGGAGGAATTATGCGCGCAGTACTCATGGCTGGTGGTTCTGGGACCCGGCTTCGACCCCTCACTTGTGACCTACCTAAGCCCATGGTTCCTGTGCTTAACCGCCCAATTGCGGAGCATATTGTTAACCTGCTAAAGCGTCATGACATCAAAGAAGTTATCGCTACGCTCTACTACTTACCCGATGTTATGCGCGACTATTTTCAGGATGGGCATGATTTCGGTGTGCAAATGACCTATGCCGTTGAGGAAGATCAGCCCTTGGGAACCGCTGGCTGTGTCAAAAACATTGCTGAATTGCTTGATGATACTTTCCTCGTGATTAGCGGTGATAGCATTACGGATTTTGATCTTAAGGAAGCAATCCGTTTCCATAAGGAGAAGGGCTCCAAGGCCACCCTTGTGTTGACACGGGTGCCCAACCCCATTGAGTTTGGGGTGGTCATTACAGACGAAGAATCCCGCATCAAACGGTTTCTAGAAAAACCCTCTACCAGTGAGATTTTCTCAGATACCGTTAATACAGGAACTTACATCTTGGAGCCTGAGGTTTTAGATTATTTACCCCCCAGCCAAGAACAAGACTTTTCCAAAGACCTATTTCCTCTACTCCTTGAGAAAGGTGAACCCATGTATGGCTATGTAGCCGATGGCTATTGGTGTGATGTGGGGCACCTTGAAGCTTACCGTGAGGCACAGTACGATGCCCTAGAAAAGAAAGTATTAGTGGATTTTGCTTACCCTGAAGTTTCTCCCGGAGTCCGGGTAGGGCAAAACACTCATATCGACCCAACTGCTGTTATTAAACCGCCGGTGCTTATCGGTCGCAACTGTCGCATTGGTGCACGGGTTACCCTAGAGCCGGGTACCGTTATTGGCGATAATGTCACCGTTGGTAACGATGCAGATCTCAAACGGCCCATTATCTGGAATGGTGCAATTATTGGCGAAGAGACCCATCTAAGAGCCTGTGTCATTGCTCGGGGTACCCGAGCCGACCGTCGGGCTCATGTGCTTGAAGGGGCTGTGGTAGGTGCCCTTTCCACCGTGGGAGAGGAAGCTCAAATTAGTCCCGGTGTCAGGGTCTGGCCCAGTAAGCGGATCGAGTCAGGGGCCACGCTCAACATTAATTTAATTTGGGGTAATACGGCCCAACGCAATTTGTTTGGTCAGCGCGGTGTAACTGGATTGGCCAATATTGACATTACGCCTGAGTTTGCAGTGAAGCTGGGGGCTGCCTATGGTTCTATATTAAAACCAGGGGCCCATGTGACAGTGTCACGGGATCAGCGCAGTATTTCGCGCATGGTGTCGCGATCGCTCATCGCCGGTCTGATGTCTGTGGGTATCAATATTCAAAACCTCGAAGCCACCGCCATCCCCTTGGCCAGGGCCATCCTCCCTACCCTGGATGTGGCCGGCGGTATCCATGTCCGGATTCACCCTGATCGGGCCGATCAAATCCTGATTGAGTTTTTTGACAAAAAAGGTATTGACATTCCCAAAGGCAAAGAAAAGAAAATTGAAGGTGCCTACTTTAAAGAAAATCTCAGACGCTCCCAAATTTATGAAATTGGTGAAGTTGCTTACCCTGCCAACCTTGTGGACATCTACACCACTGAGTTTGAGAAGCGTCTCAATGTCGAAGCCATTCGCCATAGCAAGTCTAAAGTTGTGATTGACTATGCCTATGCAGTTTCAGGAGCTGTCCTACCTCGTCTGCTAGGCAAATTTAGCTGTGATGCCGTTGTACTGAATGCCAGCTTGAGCCAAGCCGCTCCCTCAACCGCTGAGAGGGAAAGTATGCTAGGGCAATTGGGGCAGGTAGTACAGGCTCTTCAGGCCACCTTTGGAGTACAGGTGGCCGCCAATGGCGAACAATTAGTCCTGATGGATGAGGTGGGTTCACCCATTCGGGGTGAAATGCTCACGGCCCTAATGACCCATATGATTTTGACCGCTCAACCCAAAGGGACTGTAGTGGTTCCTGTACAAACCTCGGGAGCCATCGAGCAAATTGCCAGACGCCATGGCGGTAGTGTCATGCGCACCAAGTCCAATCCCACGGCCCTCATGGAAGCCTGCCAGGCCAGCGATAATGTTGTCTTGGGCGGCAGTGGCGACATGGGCTTCATCTTTCCTCAGCTCCATCCAGGGTTTGACGCCATGTTCTGTATCGCCAAACTGATAGAAATGTTAACGATCCAGGAGCAGTCCCTGGGCCGCATTTGGGGCGATTTGCCCAGGATTTCTCATCGGGTGCAAACCTTGCGATGTCCATGGACTATCAAGGGAGCCCTGATGCGGTATCTTGTGGAGAGTCATCCCGCTGATACCCTTGAACTGGTAGATGGGGTTAAGGTCATTGACCGCACTAGCGATAGCTGGGTGCTGATTCTGCCAGACGCTGGCGATCCTCTAGTGCATATTTTTGCCAACAGTGCCGATCGAGATTGGGTCGATACCCATCTGCAAGACTATCGTCAGCGAGTTCAAGGTTTTATTGAAAAAGAGCAGGGTATTCGAGAGGAACAAGTAATATGAACCATTGCATCCTCATGGCAGAGATGGTAGAGGTACCGCAGCTGCGATATACCTCTGACAACCAAACCCCCATTGCCGAATTCAAAGTAAAAATCGCCGGGCTACGCCCGGACGATAGCCCAGCTCAGTTTAAGGCTGTCGGCTGGGGTAACTTGGCACAAACCATTCAAGATGCCAGCTACGGGCCTGGCGATCGTGTCGTTATTGAAGGTCGTTTGACGATAAAAACCGTCGATCGACCTGAAGGGTTTCGTGAAAAGCAGGCTGAAATCACCGTACAGAGACTGCATCGTATTGCCGAGATGCAATCTATGATGATGACTGAGGCTGCTCCAATTGCGGAAGGCAGTAGCAGCCAACAACCACCTGCATCGAGCCCTGCTCCGGCTAATCAGCCTTCCAACACCCCTGACTATGACGAAATTCCGTTCTAATTGTGGATAATAAGGACACCCTTAATCACAGATATCCTTGAAGAAATTCAAAGGCATCGTCCCAGCATGGTTCAGGACAAAGCTGCTGAAGTCTGCAACAGATATCAGCAACTATTTCGTCAATGTGAACATCCTCAAATATGGCATTTAAGGCTTGATCGTCACGCTGGCGGAGGGGGGCTAACGGCTCAGCATGAAATGTTAATGGCTTTAGTAACGAAGGGCTGGTCTGAAAATGGCTAGCATCATCGCCTTTCCAAGCATACTGTTTGGGCGGCTGTACAAAGGATTGAAAACTAGATTGCGGCTCAACTCCAAGCAGGGTGTGAATGCCTGAATGAGTGCCATTCCGGTGCTTGGATGCAGGAAGACTATTGTCGAGCATAAGCTAAATGTTTGTTATCAGATAATTGTATGGGTCAAACAATCGGTTCGCCATTCTAAACGCTGTTTTCAGCCGATGTTGGCAAACCTAATAGCCACAGGCAGAAAAGGATAACCTAAGCCCCACGGGTTTCTCATGTATAAATTGACACCACACTTACCGGATCTAAATTTTTATTTCGCCATTGTTCACCGATAGGCTAAAGACGTCAGCAAAGCACTTTACTAGCAGCGGTTTGACGACATTGACAGTGATCTCTGGCAAAAACTGAGCCACAGCCCCTACAGGTCGATCAGGAATACCGCAGGGAGTAATCAGCTGAAATCCTGATAGGTCGGGACAAACGTTTAAGGCCAAACCATGCATCGTGATCCATCGACTCACCTTAATGCCAATAGCGGCCACTTTACAGCCGTTAACCCACACTCCCGTCAAGCCTTCAATGCGTTCCCCTAACAGCCCGTAGCAAGCCAATGTTTGGATCACCACTTCCTCTAACTGGCGCAAATACCAATGCAGGTCCTGGCGATGATGACGCAGGTTCAAAATAGGGTAGCCCACCAGTTGTCCTGGGCAGTGATAGGTGACTTCCCCACCTCGTTCTACACGCTGTACGTCATATCTGGGGTTATTCAAATCAAAATGAATAAACTGAGTTTGAGAACCGGTGCCAAGGGTATAAACAGGCTCATGCTCAGTCAGGATTAAAACATCCTCTAGCTCAGGCTGATGTTTCCGGGCAGACACTAACTCTTTTTGGTGCTGCCAAACTCTTCCATAGGGCATTAACCCAAAATCTTGAACAATAAGTTTTCTATCTTTAAGCATCACAAAAACATCGATTTTGTGAGGGTTTATACGTAATTTAGTTAGTCATATAACTATCAATAATCTAATTCGATAGTTATAAATCAAGTAATTACAAAAGGGCTAATTGACCAGAAATACCCAGGTATATTTTCGCTGAATAATAAAAGATTAAACAGTTAATCAGTCATTTCAACTAGAGAGTCAAAAGCGCAAAAGATCCGCTGGGATCATTATTACATAGGAATTATGCCTTTTAGGCAGACGTCGATAGTCAAAAACGATCTCAGATGAAATCTAAAGAATTATCAACGGATAAGAACCTTTTCAAAGAGAAAAAGACTCCGAAAATTAAAGTGCTAGAGTAAATTTAATCGCTTATCTTCTATCGGTGGAGGCAGCTTTATGAGGCTTGTTATCCAAGGGAAAAATATTGAAATCACAGACGCTATTCGCCAGCATGTTTCTCAGAAAATTGAAAAGTCAGTTAGCCATTTTCAACGAATGATCAATAAGGTTGATGTGTGCTTATCTGTGGCAGGTGGCACTAAGAAGATGCCCACTCGTCAATGTGCCGAGGTCACAGTCTATGTCAACCGAGCGGTGGTACGTGCTGAGGAAAGCAGTGACAGCCTTTATGCCAGTATCGATCTAGTTGCCGATAAAATTTGCCGACAGCTACGCAAGTATAAGGAAAAGCGTCGTAGCTCTGAGCATGTGTCTGTGCGCTCTCTGACAGTTGAGGACGTGGATCAAAACGCAGATATCGAGGTGACGGAGCTACTGGAGCAACGGCAGCCTAAACTGCCGGATGACGTGGTTAGAACAAAGTACTTTGCTATGGCTCCAATGTCGGCCCAGGAGGCGTTGGAGAATCTGCAGCTTATAGATCATGATTTCTACGTGTTTCACAATGTAGAAACTGGCGCGATTAACGTCATGTATGAAAGAAATCATGGTGGCTATGGTTTAATCCAGCCGCGCCATGTCGTTAATAATGGTCATGGCCCTGGTGTGGCTGTAAACGATCATGGGCGACACCACTCTCATCCCAATCGGCATAACCTCCGGGCAGGCCCTGTTCGCAAATAGACTTTAAGTCTTGTTGGATTAATTCTTTGAGCCGATGGGATGGTGTATAAATCCATCCCATCGGTGTTTTTTGTGCGAAGCAGAGTAACGGTTAAAATTGCCTGATACTTCTATGGCCCGTCTGCACCGTCTATACCCTCTATGTTTAAAGCAACATCATAGGTTTGCTCGGCAAATGTAACTCGATCCCCTGGGTATAACTTTCGCCCACGTCGGAGCTCAACCTGGTCGTTCACTAGAACATATCCTGATTGAATTAGGTGCTTAGCTTCGCCACCGGATTGTACTAAGTCGTTAAGTTTTAAGAACTGGCTGAGTTTAATAAATTGCTCTTGCATGTTGGCAGTTCCGGCGGCAATTAGGAAAGTTTAAGGGCGCTGATGGGGACATCATCCCAGGAGTCAACGACTCGTAATCGAGCAACCCAGCCAGCCTCTTTTTGTTCATCTGTTAGAGCAGATTGAAAGGTGTCATGGCATTCTTCGGCAGCTGTGCGATCGCAACAAGCAATTGCCGAATAGACAATACCGGACGGATCAATGTGCTCGTTTACCCAAATCATAAGCAAGACAGCGGTGTCGAATATCGGGACTCCCTAAAGCTTAGGCTGCCTTGGGCTGGTGAGACAAGCTTTGAATCGTTTGCTGCATCTCGGCGATGGCCTGAAGCTGATAGTCATTCACCTCTTGAAACTGCTGAATAGTTCCAAAGACACCCTCTAGCTGCTGCTGTACCGTATCCATTTTTTCAGTGGACGCACCTAAAGTATCGTCACGGGTTGCGATCGCTCTTTCCAATCCAGACCAGTCCTTGATAGCCTTTTCTAGGTTTGCTTGCTCTTTACCAAGGCTCTCAAGCTTAGCTGCTAATTCAGTTTCTTTGGCATCCACCTGCTGTTGTAAAGTGCCACAACGAGTTTCTAAATTAGCAATCAACTCCTCAAGTGCCGCTGACTGCGTGGCTAACTGCTGACGCACTTGATCAATATGTTCTAACACCGGCTCTAAATCAGCAGAATTAGCCACAGGACTTTCAACCGTTGCCTGCCCTTGACGTCTTAGTAAAACCGCTCGATGCTGGCTTAGTACTTCCTCTCGTTCCAGCAAATTACGCCGCTGGCCCACTAAGGTTTTGTTGAGCATGTCATAGCGATCTTGCTCATCACTAATGTCAGCTTCAATTTGCATCTGATCATATTCACTGGCCGCCGCCGCCTTTTGCTTCAGTTCATCGATGGCCTGCTGTTGATAGGTCAGTTCTTCCTCCTGGTCACTGACAAAACGAGACATCTTTTCCAGATCAGTCTCCATACTGCCGACCAATGCTTCCAAATCTTCCAAAGACATCTCTTCCAACTTTGTCAGATCTATCTTTTTCCCAAGGCGAACCTGATCGCCAGTGTTAAGCAACTCATAAACCTTCTGATATACACCACTCTGTTGATTCACCTGCTCGGACACCAGCTGGTTTTGCTGTTTCTTTTGTGTCAGCTCGATTTTGGCCTGCTGCAGTTCCAAACATAAAGCAGTTAAACCAGAACGTTCATCATCTGTAGACTCACGCAGTTGTTGAATAGATTGCTTAAAGCGATCAACATCGTCTGCTTTTGCCGGTAGCTGCGTTTGCTGCTCATTAACCAGCTGCTGCCAGCCCTGAATCTGTCCTTGATATTCACCTAGAGACTCCCTAGTACTCACCAACTGCTGACGCAGGTCTTCCATAGGAGCAACATTGGCCATCAGACGCTCTACGGCATCCCGTAACTTTTGAGTTTGCCCCTGATCTAATCCAACTTGAGTCGAAGCAGATTCACGATGTTCCTCAAGCTTTTGTTTTTCTCCGTTTAGATGAGCCCAAGCCCCTTCCAGTTCAGAGTTTTTGCGCTCGTAATCCTGCTTTTGCTGGTCTAACTCACTACGAAACGATTCTAGTTCCGCTTTTTGCGCTTCTAACTCAGATAAATCATCCGTTGCCTGTTTAACTTCCTCTTCCCGAGTATCTAACTCTAATTCCCGCTGATTGAGCGCCTGACTTTGATAAGTCAACGACTCCTTCCATTGCTCTATCTCATCTTCTTGAGTCTTAAACTTTTTATTAAGGCTCGAAAAATTTTGAAGGATATTGACTAACTGACGCCCTGCTTCGTAGTGACGCTGTACCTGCCGACCGTTAGACAGCTCAATTAAAACCAAAGCACCAGAACTATAGCCTGCATCATCGGGTGCTGGGACTAGCTCGTCCCCAGACACAGCGCTCCAGTTTTGCTCTGAACGCTCACAGGCAAGGAGCTTAAACTCCGCCCGACTGCCGCCCATAAAACCACTTTTTTTCTGAACCTCAGCCAAATAACGCACGCTGGCATCCCCTTCGTATATACAAATAGCTAGCCAATAGCTACTTACACAGTATCCACATCTTGTTCAGCTAGTAATATAGGAGCCCAAGGCACCGCCCAGGGAACTTTACTTATCAAAATATTGCAGCAAAATCAATAGATTCAAAACCATCTATTCGTTCAAAACTATGAGCTCTCTATTTAAATCGGCCCATTTAGTGTATCTACCTCAAGTAGAAAACTCTATCTGTAAATAACCCCCAATTACCGAAGGTATCTCCCATCGTGTAAGTTGTAATGCCCTCACCCTTATAATATGTACATCTCTACGTGCACCTACGGTTAATGAGCAGGTCGCATTACATAGCATTCACATAAAAATGTAACTTTATAAACAGTCATTAAACTATCTAGCCCATAAGGCTGCACATTATAAAAAATATCTAGTCATAGTTAGAGGCTAGATAACTATACGACCACAGTAAAAGGCTAAATAACTGTACGACCACAATTAAATGCTAATAATTGTAGCTAATGCCGTGCATCAATGTAGCCAACCCAGTTACTAAGTGCTAATTCCGATTACGCTGAAAGGCTGTGAATTGGCTTATTAACAGTTACTTTTACAGCACGCCTTCATTTTTCCAAGACAAATTTAGGAAACCCCTAGGAAAAAATCTATGCAGGGCCAGTTAAGCGAACTGGATATTCGCAGCATTTTTCAAGTCATTGACGTTGGTCAACAAACCGGAGAACTCTACATTGAATCCTTCGAGGAGCAGCCAAAATCATGGCTCGTTTTCTTTGCCAGCGGAGGCATCTTGTATGCTGGCCGAACCCAGGAGCAGCTGGAACGGTTGCAAGATATTTTGCACCCCCTCAATCTATCTATCAACTGGTCTGCCGTTAATCTGTCCAATCTTGCCCCCCTGCGACCGCCAGAATATGGGGCCCTATGGTGGTTATTAGAGAACAATTACCTGACCACTCAGCAAGCGCGCTCCATATTGCATCGTCTAATCGAAGAAACTCTGTTTGAAGTCATTAACCTACATCAAGGACGTTTTTCCTTTCGTTTCCATGCCTACCTTAGCCCCCAGCTGACAGAATTTAGCAGCCCTCCCTTAGTCAAACAAGTTGTTCGTCAGCTGCAGGGATGGCTGCAGCTCCAGCCTCATCTCACTTCATTTTACGATTGCCCTCTATTAGTCAACTCAGCTCAGCTAGGGAACGGCTCAAATCTTTCCCCTCTCCTCAAAGCAGCCAATGGCAAAAAATCCATTCTTCGGATTTCGCGTCACCTTAATCGCAGTATTTTTAGCATTGCCAAGGAGCTCTACCCCTACCTGCAACGAGGGCACATCCAACTCATTCAAAGTACCCAGTCTGCCTCGCCCCCCCAGACCACTCCTCCAATTGTTAACACCGTCCCTCGTATTGTTTGCATTGATGACACCCTGGCTGTGCGTCAGGCCATCGAAATGATGTTAGATGCCCATGGATATGAAGTCACATCCATCGCTAATCCAGTCAAAGCGTTGAGTTTGCTCTTTAGTTTGAAGCCAGACCTGATTCTCTGTGATGTTGCCATGCCTGAACTAGAAGGTCATCAGCTATGTGCCATGCTGAGACAGGCACCCCGTTTTCAAGCAGTTCCCATCATCATGCTGACTGGCAAAGATAGTTTTTTTGACCGTGTAAAAGCCAATATGGTTGGGGCCACCGACTATCTTACAAAACCCTTTGGTGAACCTGAACTGCTGGCTCTAGTGGAAAAATATGTTGGCCAGGGCAACCCCAAACGTCTTGCGCCTGAGACTCTACTTGAGCAAGAAATATCCGCTGCCCTTAACCCTGAAAGCTGGAATAATCCCTGAGCTCTAGTCAACACAACCTGATAAAACTTTTAACCGCCACCTTTACCTTAGAGATACTCATATATCGTTGTTAAGCACTGCATTGCTATTGCGCTAACAAAAGAATTTTGATGAAAGTTTAATAAATTTGATGTGGACGGGTATTTTATTAGGCACAAGCGGTAGGGTGTGCATTACTACTACCCTTTGCAGGGTTAATCAATCGCGCCTTGACTATGACGGTCAAACCTAACTGGACATACTACTCAACTAGCTATTTCCCCTTAGGGGGGCATAATGAGTTGAATCAAGATATGAACCGGTCTTAAACGGCGAAATTCAGGTTATGAGTACGGTTTTAGTGGTGGAAGACAGTGTTGCCCAGAGAGAAATGATGATTGATTTATTAAAGGGCAATGGTCTTCACGTTACCGTCGCTAGCGATGGGGTAGAGGCATTGGCTCATATCCAGGGAGATTTACCTGATCTAGTTGTCTTAGATATTGTCATGCCTCGCATGAATGGGTATGAAGTCTGCAGACGCATCAAGTCTGATCCAGCTACCCAAAATTTACCGGTTGTATTGTGTTCGTCTAAGGGTGAAGAGTTTGATCGTTATTGGGGTATGAAACAAGGAGCCGATGCTTATATAGCCAAACCATTTCAACCCAATGAGCTAGTGGGTACAGTCAAGCAGCTGCTACGTGACTGATGTCAATGATTTTTTGAGGTGACAGGGGCCGATGGTAGGTAATCCAGACTTTCAAACCGGAGTGGGGCAAGATCAAGACCCTGAATTACAAAAAATCGAAACGCCCGATGGTGAACTCCATCTACGTTTCTATGTGGGGTCCGATGATGAGTTTGCTTTACCGGCCATTGGCATTCGACGCATTATCGAAAATCCGCCTGACCGCATCACTCCCGTCCCCAATGTGTCCCCCCTGTTGCTTGGAACCTTGAATGAACAGGGGCGTGTTATCTGGGTTGCTGACTTAGGTCAGTTCCTGGGTTACCCTCAACCGATGAATACTGACAGAGCAGAAATTCCTGTGATTGCTGTTGAACATCAGGGGACTATGTTAGGCTTAGCCGTTAATCAGATAGTTGGTACAGATTGGCTAGATGCGGAGCGCATGAAAATGTCCCGCGATTACTCCGATACAATGGCACCTTTCCTTAGGGGCGAATGGGTATTGGACGCCAATACGGATCGCTCGTTACGTTTACTGGATCACGTCGCCATATTACGCTCAGCACGCTGGGCAGCTTAGTTCTACTGGATTGACAAGATGGAGATGTTTAGACTGGCAGGAGAGTACAGATGGCATCGGGTATAGATTACGCTCAAACCTATCAAGCTGCAGAACGTGCATATATGCAGGGCAGTTATGAGCAAGCTGCTGAAATCATTGAGCAACTGGCGGAAAACTACCCGAGTGATCCGAATGTGCTCCTGCTTAAGGGGCATATCTACTGTTACGGGCTCAGTGCGTATGATGTTGCTCGCACTCAGTACAAGTCAGTTTTAGACCTGACGTCCGACCCTGAATTTGTCAACTACGCCAACAACGGTCTCACCTATGCTGAACAAATGGATGTTGGCCAGGTGGATGCCGTTGAAGCCAATAATGGCATCGAAGAAATTACTGCCGACGGACTGTTCGACTCTGTAGAACTCTATGGAGACATGGGGGAAGAGGGGGATGATTTAAGTGCGGGGCTGGACTTATCCTTTGAAGATGGTGCCAGTGTTCAAAGTGGGGCCACAGCCGACCCGCCGACGGATCTCAATGTCAATGCAGCAGAGCCCAATATCTCGGCCAGTGATGACAGCTATGATCTGGTGACAGAGCCAGCAGCCGATCCGTTTAGTGCAACAGCTGATTATGAGAGCACTTCTGGTGATCAGGGCGTTGAGCTAGACAATGATGATCCGTTCTCCATTGGTGATTTGGGAGATTTGTCCATTGGTGGAGATTTAGGCAGTGCTGAGCTATTAGATCCATTTGCAGATAGCAGTTTGGAAGGGTTAGTTGAATCGTCCGAAGAGGAAGAAATTACTCTTGACAGCATTGTCCAGGATGCTCCTTCAACTTCAACTCAAGAACTTTCACAATTTGACCAGGATGATTTTGACGAAGCATTTCCATCGGGGGAAGTGTCTGGGGATGATCTATCGGATTTCCCTAATGTTGATGACTTTCTTGAAACTGGCGGTAATACAGATATTGAAAATCCGGCCATTGAGTCCAATTTAGTGGAAGATCCGGACGATAAAACCCTCTTTATGATGGAGCCAGAGGTAACTGTCCCCTCTGGAACTGTCCCAGACTTTCAAGACTTTGATGAAGTGTCCACCTTTTCGGGTGTTGAGACTCCGCCAGATGAATTTATTGATGATGAAGCGGGGGAGCAGACTTTTCCAGCTGGAGATCAAACCTTTCCAGGTGTGGACACCATGGAAGGGTTGGAAAGTCAGCAGGGAGGAGATATTGATTTCCTCGATGAGTTTGATGAGTTTGATGATTTAGGCAGTCTGCCAGAATTTGATATTTCTGAAGGCTCCACCGAGTTTACGGAACCCTCTGTCAATTCAGAAGGTGTATTTTCTGAGGATTCGGCTCTACGGGGTGGTTCTGGTTTTAGCCTGGTGGAGGATGACGATCAGGCGATTATTGGTGAAGACGATATTTTTAGCATTGAAACGGCTGATCAGCTGCCATCGTTCACTCAAGGGGATGAATCACCTGCAGTTGTTCCTGAAGTCCAGGATGAGAGTGCGTTTAGTTGGCTGAGCAATGCTCCCCTGGCTACTAAACGATTGCTGATGGCTGGGGCAGCTGGCCTGGTATCGGTGGTCGCTGTGGCCGGTGTAAGCGCAGTTACCCTGGGTGGTCTGTCTAACGACATCGAGCAAGACGACCTAACTTTAATTGCCCGCATACGTCCAGCGGCTATGGGAACAGCTGCCGGTGTTGCTAGTTTCTTAAGCGTATTAGGGCTGGGGATGTTACTTGACCGCCAGGCTAAGCGTTCCATCGACAATTTGCAGCAGCAATTTGACTTAGTTTCCCAGGGGGATCTGAATGCTCGAGCAACCGCTTACTCCACTGATGACCTGGGGCAACTGGCAACCGGATTTAATCAGATGGCTCGGGTCATTCTGACGACTACCAGCGAGGCCCAACGCAAAGCTCAGGAACAAGAACAGGCTAAGGAAGACCTGCAACGTCAGGTAATCCGTTTGCTGGACGATGTAGAGGGTGCGGCGCGGGGTGATTTGACAGTACAGGCGGAGGTGACGGCAGACGTTCTGGGTGCTGTTGCTGACTCATTTAACCTGACGATTCAAAATCTGCGCGAGATTGTACAGCAGGTAAGTGCAGCGGCTCTACAGGTTACGAAAAGCTCTTCTGACAATGAGATGTTTGCCCGTAGCCTATCGGCTGACGCTTTACGTCAGGCTGAAGAATTGGCTGTTACCCTGAATTCTGTGCAGGTCATGACGGAGTCAATTCAACGGGTAGCAGACAGCGCCAAGGAAGCAGAGGAAGTAGCCCGCTCCGCATCGGCCACAGCACTGCGAGGTGGTGAAGCTGTGGAACGTACAGTAGCTGGTATTTTGGAAATCCGTGAAACGGTAGCTGAAACCACTCGTAAGGTAAAGCGTTTGGCTGAATCTTCCCAGGAAATTTCCAAGATCGTGGCGTTGATTTCACAGATTGCATCTCGAACTAACCTGTTAGCTCTCAATGCCAGTATTGAGGCAGCCCGTGCAGGGGAGGCGGGACGAGGTTTTGCTATCGTAGCCGACGAAGTTCGTCAGCTAGCCGATCGAGCTGCCAAAGCGTCCAAAGAGATTGAGCAAATTGTATTGCAAATTCAGGGTGAAACTAGCAGTGTGATGACTGCGATGGAGGAGGGTACCCAGCAGGTGATCGAAGGCACGCGTCTGGCGGAACAGGCAAAACGATCTTTGGAGGATATTATTCAGGTATCTAATCGCATTGATGTACTGGTGCGTTCGATTACGGCTGATACCGTTGAACAGACTGAAACATCGCGGGCAGTTGCACAGGTTATGCAATCGGTGGAACTTAGTGCCCAAGAAACTTCTCAAGAATCTCAGCGGGTGTCGGGCTCTCTGCAAAATCTAGTGGGTGTGGCCCGTGATCTGCTTACCTCCGTTGAGCGATTTAAGGTAGAGAGTGAGAAGAAGTAGTCTATTCACGTCTGATTTATTTGTCGAGGATAAAGACAATTTTTATCTAGGGAGACGAAGGTGATGGTGCCTGAACAACAGCAACGTATATTGGGTTACTTCATTGAAGAAGCTAAAGACCACCTCAATACTATTGAGCAGGGTCTGTTAAATCTTCAGGCAACCATCGTTAACCCAGAGATGGCAAACGAGGTTTTCCGGGCCGCTCACTCTGTTAAAGGAGGGGCGGCAATGCTGGGGATTGAAAGTATGCAGCGTACTGCCCACCGCATGGAGGACTATTTTAAGCTGCTCAAGGAGGCTCCGGTAAAGGTAGATCGGTCCTTAGAATCGATGTTTTTGCGAGTGTTTGATGCTCTTCAGGAGCTGCTTGAGCAGCTACAGGGGCCTTTTGGACTAACGGAGGACAAAGAGCAAAGCATTATGGCTGGTGTCGAGCCAGTATTTCAACAGCTGCAGGAACATCTGGATCAGCTAGTAGCTGATGCTGATACTGATGAGGTCTTGGAAGAAGTTGCCCCCGTCACCTTTACAACCACAACATCTGCTTCGCCTCAGCCCGTTGAGGAAAGTGCGTTAAAGCTGGTGTTTAGCAGTGATGTATCGGCGACTTTGCGAGAAATGCTTGCTCGCTTTAAGCAGGCTGATACCGATGATAGCCGG
>JBCCJR010000036.1:0-21789 GCA_039045805.1 Cyanobacteria bacterium P01_C01_bin.118 | reverse complement strand
TCGAGAGTTTCGGACTAAGTCTGATGAAATTGGGGCGTTCCCCAATGAAACGAGTTGCTTAACGGTCTTTTTCCTGGTTATTGAGCGAGACCATGCCAAACATAACCGCAAATCTGTGGCGAAAAATTCATGACACTAACCATCCGGCAGACCCCAAAAAGGAAGCAAATCCTGTTGAATATGGGTTTGCCATTGCTGAGCCGTGGGAATGTCGGCTGTTGGGTTAGCCGTCAGATCAACACTCTCTTTAACGGGATTAAGCGCAGCAGTATTGCCATCGACTGATGCGGAAATCGATGCCTGAGCAGGGCTAGCAGTTAGGAGAAAACTTTTTTGCTCAAGGTAAAGGAGTTGATCAAAAGGGAGAAATCCCAGAGAGAATGCAAGTGCAGCTATTTTTAGAGGGTTGGATATACCCTGGAAGGATAGGTTCACAGACGGATTCCTCACTATCTAATCGGCCATCAGTCGCTCCATAGGCTTGATGACGTAATTAATAAGCTGCAGTATCCCCGATCGTATCTATCCGTGGTTTATAACCCCTCTTGCCACACGTTGACCTGCTGATCTTTGCCACCACTAATTAGAGCTTGCTCTAACGAGTCAAAGGCGATGGCTAAAATCCAATCGTCATTGTTATCCAGGGTTTTGGTGAGCTGATGGCTAGATAAATCCCATAGCTTCAGGGTATTATCAACGCTGCCGCTGGCCAGGGTCTTACCATTGGGGCTAATGGCCAATGCCACCACTCGATCATCGTGACCGCTGAGGGTGGTTTTCAATTCGCCGCTAACCAAGTCCCACAGCTTAATCGTCTTGTCCCAGCTGCCGCTGGCCAGGGTGCTGCCATCGGGGCTAATGGCGATGGAGCGAACGGCATCTTCATGGCCAGTAAACTCGCCCATAATACTGCCGGTGGCTAAATCCCACTGGTAAATGGTGCGATCGCTACTGGCGGTAATCAAGGATTGACCATCGGGTGTGACCACCACCGACCACACAGGTACCCCGACATCAACACTGTAGAGAGCCCCTCCCGTCTTCAGATCCCACACCGTAATGTTGCCATCATAATCGCCGCTGACAAAGGTATTTTCATCCGGACTAATCGCCACGGACCAAATGGGAGACTTCTGTGCTGGCAGACTATACAGCAGCTCTCCCGTGGCCAGATGCCATACCTTGATGCCATCGCCGCTGCCGCTGATCAGCCATTGCCCAGAGGCAGAAACCGCCAGAGTTCTAATGGTATCGTTATGGCCCGCCAGCAGCTGAAGCATTTCCCCCGTTTGCCGGTCCCAAATTTTTATTTGACCATCGTCACCCCCCGCCACCAGTAGCCCCTGGCCATCGGATTGGGTATGGGCAGCCAGAGCCCATACCTGCCCCTGGGCATCCAGGGATTTAGTCAGAGTCAGGTGAGTTGGTGGCACAGCGGCCTCAATGGTCACTGTTGTGTCATCTGTAGGAGGAGCGTTGGCCTCCATCTCAGTATTAGGGGTTAATACCAGGGTCATCGCCAGAGCCGCCCCGCCCAGGGTGATGCCGGGCACCCAGACTGAGCGCTGGGTTAACCTCTGAGCCAGGGCACTCAGTCTTTGGACTAAAGAAACCTGACGACGCGCTTTGGAACGTACTGCGCCACCCGTCTGCACACCTTGTGCCTGATCCCAATCCACCCGCTCAGTGCGGGCTCCAGTTAAATCAGCATCCCGCAAGTCGGCGTCCCGCAAAATAGCATCGTCTAAATAAGCATCCCGCAGATCCGCGCCCCTAAGATTAGCACCTTGCAAATCCGCTCCGATCAGACAGGCCCGCTGTAGATTGGCCCCTTGGAGGTCAACATTTCTAAAATTGGCTTCAAAAAAATAGCCCTGGCTTAAATCTTGCTTTGCCAAACTGCAGGGTGCATCTGGATGCTGCTGTCGATATTGATTCCAGCCGTCTATATTCGTTTTTAGCAGCGTCAGATAATCCACAGTTCGTATCAATTGCTTTAGATAATATGCCCAGAGATGTGAACGCAATCGTCAGCACTCACATAGTGCAGACCATACGAGCCCATCACTGCTATATCCTTCAGCTGCTAATCAACTCATTCCTTAACAGATTTACCAGCGATGGCTACGCCACCATAGGAATATCCGAGGCCAGCACCTCAGCATAAAACTTCTGCAGCTGCTGCGTCGCCCCGCGCCACCCCCAGCGCTCAGCCTCAATACGCGCATTACGACGCAGCAGTTCAATTTCTGCTCGGGCTGCCAGCAGCCTCTGGGTTGCCTTGATGGCCCCTGCATCATCCTTGGGGTCAAACAAAAACCCGTTAGTACCATCGGTCACAATATCTGGAATGCCACCTGCATTGGCCGCCACCGTAGGACAGCCCGCCGCCATTGCCTCCAGCAGTACCAACCCCAGGGTCTCAGTCCGGGACGGGAAAATAAACGCATCGGCAGACGCATAGGCAGAGGCCAGGGTTTCGCCGCCCAAATACCCCACAAAGTTAGTGGATGTGCCAGCAAAATGCTCCTCTAGCTCTTCTCGATAGGGACCATCCCCCACCAGCGCCAGACGAGCCTCTGGAATCGCTTCCAAAATAGGCTTAATCCGGTCCACTTCCTTTTCAGCAGACAGACGGCCTACATAAAGCAGCAACGGCGCATCGGGATGACCTTCGCTCAAACGCTCTCTCATTTCCCGACTGGCTAAACTGGGGCGAAACAGGTCGGTATCCACCCCCCGCTGCCAGACTTTTACATTCTCAATGCCGTGGTCCGTCAGCTCCTGCTGCATCGCTGTGGAGGTACATAAATTGATGCGGGCATTGTTGTGTACTGCCTTTAGCAGCTCCCACAGCATCCCCTCAAACATGCCAAACCCGTAGTGCTCCAGATATTTAGGCAAATGGGTGTGGTAAGACGCCACCAGGGGAATCTCCAATGCCTTGGCGTAGTAAACCCCTGCCAATCCCAAGACAGCAGGGTTCACCACATGGATTAAGTCGGGCTTAAATGCTTCAATACCTTCACCAATGGAGGGTCGAGGCAGCGCCAGCTTTAACTCTGGATAAAGGGGCATCGGAAACCCTGATATTCCCTCAACTTTGGCCCCTTTATATTCTGTTAGACCACCCTCCGGGCAAAATACACAGACCTCATCACCCAAGGCCTGCAGCTGTTCAACAGTATGTTTGAGGCGAGTTACAATACCGTCAACTTTGGGCAAAAATGTTTCAGTAAACAGGGCAATGCGCATATGCTTAGCAGGGGTTAAATGCGGAAATAAAAAACACGGACTATCGTCAGTTCAGGAAATAAAACGAACTGTTGCGGCTGACCAACAGGGTTAACAACTGTTTATGCTTATAAGCAACAACAATCAAATCACAGGCTGTTGATTATTCAATCGCGAAATTGGTTCAGGCTCAAGTCTTTCTAAAACCTTTTTCTTTCTAGAACCCTTCTTTAAACAGTTAAACGTTCAAACGTTAAAGAAACAACAAGCCTGAACAATTTGAAGTCAAACTGATGTAGTAGCGACGCTGGTATCCCCATTGGCTTAATTAATCATCGTTATTATCAAAGTTGATGATTGGGGTGTATGCGATCGCAACCTGTCTCAACCTCAAAACAAGAAGTGGGGTGAGGAAATGATATCCACCACCCCACTTCCTGCATTAAGCAATCACCACAGCCTTAACCAGCTGGAATCGGCTTAGGAGCCGTCTTTACCTTTTTGGTCCACTTAGAAGTACAAACAATCTTCGAAGTGTCACAGCGATCAACATACTTCTTGGCGATTTCAGTCACCTCTAGCATCAGACCTTTATCTAGCTGTGTAGGCTGCAGACCCATGTCCAAGAAACACTGGTTGTCTACCACTAGCTCATTTTCAGGCGCTTCATTTCGGGGATTCTCCATGTACTGAATTTCAGCACCGGCAATATCAGCCACAATTCGTGCCAGGTCACGTACCCGGTGAGTTTCAGTCATCTGATTGAGAATCTTTACCCGATCGCCCTTCTCAGGGGGATTATTGATAGCTAGTTCAACACAACGGACAGTGTCCTGAATGTGGATAAAAGCACGGGTTTGGCCACCGGTACCGTGGACCGTCAAAGGATGACCAATGGCCGCCTGCATTAAGAAACGATTAAGCACAGTGCCGTAGTCACCATCGTAGTCAAAGCGATTGATCAATCGCTCATCCATAGCCGTTTCACGGGTGTTGGTTCCCCATACAATCCCCTGGTGCAGGTCCGTTACCCGCACCTGGTCGTTTTTGTTGTAGTACGCAAAAAACAACTGGTCCTGGGTCTTGGTCATGTGGTAGATACTGCCAGGATTAGCGGGGTGCAAAATCTGTTTTTCGATCACCTTCCCAGTATCGGTGACCACCTGGATATCCAGATAGCCTTCAGGGATTTTCATGCCGGCAGTGCCATAGCCATATACACCCATGGTACCAAGGTGAACCACGTGTATATCCAGCTCGGACTCGACAATGGCGCACAGTACATTATTGGTGCCGTTGAGATTATTATCAACGGTGTAACGCTTATGCTTAGCCGACTTCATAGAATAAGGAGCAGCCCGCTGTTCAGCAAAGTGAACAATTACATCAGGAGCATAGTCGCAAATGAGGTGAAAGAGTTTGTCATACTCCTGGGCGATATCCAGATTATAGAAATCGATGGTATTGCCACTAACTTCCTTCCACGCATCCAAACGATTGGACATCGAGCTAATGGGAGTAAGGGAACCGATTTCTAACTCGTTGTCAATATTCCGACGAGATAGGTTATCGATAATGGCAACCTCATGACCTGCGTTTGACAGATGTAGTGCGGTGGGCCAGCCGCAAAAGCCATCTCCACCAATTACGATTACTTTCATCCTTTAGCGCTTAAGCCTCCTTCATGATTAGCAAGAATTATACAGAATAGTAGGTATAAATCGTTATCACGCCCCCCTAGAGGGGGCGGCCTGGCGGGCGAACTCAGATCACCTATGGGTTTACCAAAATAAGGAGAAAACCTTATGGCACAATCGATTCAGCCCATAGCAGAGTGAATCTTGCAGTGACGTCACACTGTGATCTACATTCTTTGATCAAAGAAAATTGTTTTGATTGATTGCTGGGTTTGGCCATTTTTGGAAAACCTGCGGAAGCCTGCGGGCAATGGATAAAAACCCGAGGGTCTTGGCAAACGGTTTCTTGTCGCTTGCGGCCACTGCTGTGTCAGCATCTCAAGCTGTAGTTAGCCAGCCAGCCCCGTCAGCTTAAATAACCAAATCTGAGTTTCCTGCCGAGAATCAAAGTTATTGTCACTTACCAGGATTAGACTCTGGCTACCGTCTTTGAGTCTGGGGCCAAGGGTCATGGCTTCCAGGTTATCGGGGGCCAGGGGGGTGAGATCCGCCACCAGCTGTTTACCGATAGGAGTGATACCGCTGGTGTCCCCTTGCAAGGTGGCGATAGCGCTGGTATCGGTCGCCACTCCAGTAGCCAGCTGATATAGCTTGATTGATATCCCCTGGAGGCCAAAGGCTCGCTCAATTGATAAAAAGTGCCCCCCCACATCAATGGATAAAATTTCCGACAGCCCGTTAATTACGGCCCCAAGGGGCGCAGCATCCATGGCATAAAGATGCTCCGATAACAGCGTAGATTGCCCCACTCCTACAAAGTTAGGGTCAATCAAATAATGAAGCCAGCGATTCTTAAATGGAATTTCTGGGTCAATGTCCAGATCCTGGTACAGTGGTCCCTCTGTTGCCGCAAATAACCGATATGGCTCGTAGATACCACCGGGGGCACTAATGGTCAGCGCTTCAAATCCAATATTTTCCTGAATGCCCTGGGTTTGTCCGGCGGTTGCCTTATCCTCATCCGTCAACAAGTACCGATCTGGTATGCGAAAGTCAGTCTTTAGCTGCCCCGTGGCTAAGTCAAATTCCTGTAGCCTGGGTGGGATTTGCTGGTTAGGGGAGCCCTCACTAGATACAATCAGCGTACCGTTGGGAGTGAGAACCATGCCTTCAGCATCCAATGGAGCTATGGAGTTGCCATCACTGTCTTTTAGCGGGGTGACGGTTTTAACGACGACGTCATTAATGCCGGTAGGACTGAGGTTTAAATCCAGGGTATAGAAGCGGGAGCGCTGACGATCGTCCGATAGGGCATAGAACTGGTTTTGCTTACGGTCGTATGCGATCGCAGATAGCCCTCCCACCTGGGTGCCATCAAATTCTTCCATCGGCAGCACGACATGATCTACTGCCTCCATCGACAGGTCCAAAAACAACCGTTCCTCAGCACTCACCTGGGGCACTGCACAGCCATATAGAAACAGGCTGATCAAACTAACCCACAAGACCTTAACTAGCCAGTGTTCCAATCGACCTAAGATGCCGTTCATAGAAGGGGGGGACTCAGCTTACTCAGCTTATTAAACTGCGAAAGCCGCTAAAGCGCCACAAAGATAATGGCCCAACCCTAAAATCTGAATTCCTAAACTCCCCCTACCCGGTGGCCAAAAGCCGCTCAATCTCTTCCGGCGGCAGCCCCTTTAACTGGGCCAAAATCCCCTGCACTAGTCCATCCCCTTCGCTGGTTAAATGGGTAATCTCAGTGGCTAGCTTGGCCACCGTGGGATGTCGAAATAAAGAGTTATTGGGCAAATTTACTTTGAACTGAGCACTAAGTCGCAACGTTACCTGGGTGGCCTTAAGAGAGTCTCCTCCAAGAATAAAAAAGTTGTCGGTTACGCTGATGCGATCGCACTGCAAAATCTCTTGCATTACATCCGTTATGGACTGTTCCACATCATTTTGAGGCGCAATAAAGTCCATCGTCAGCTGATGGGCCAGCTGGGTGGCTAGCTGCCTACGCTGTAGCTGTCCCACCAAATTCTCAGGCAGGGCATCCACTACAATAATTTTGCCAGGCACCTTCACAGCTGCAACACAGCTAAATAAATAATCTCGCAATTGTTCCGGTGTAGTCTTCGCCCCTGGCTTGAGCACCACCGCCGCCCCTAATTCCTCCCCCAGGGTAGGATGGGGAAACGCAAAGGCCACCGCTCGATGCACATCAGGCAGGGCCATCAAAACATCATCCACTTCTAACGGTGATATCTTCTCACCGCCACGACCCACCATGTCCGTCACACGTCCTTGTAAAAACAAGTAGCCATCTTTATCCAAATACCCCTGATCCCCTGTCCGTAACCAACCATCAAACCAGGCTGCCTCATTCTCCTCGGCCACATATGCTTGAGTTACAGCATGCCCTCGGATAACAACCTCACCACTTTCTCCCTGAGGCAACAGGTCATCCTTATCAGTTGCCGCAATCGCCACCTCAGTCTGCCCTGGCAAACCCACAGAGCAAGGTTTGCGTAAAGCCGGAGGGAGTGGATTACTGGTAATTTGATGGGTCGCCTCGGTCATCCCATAAGATTCAATCACAGGAACATTAAATGTGGTTTCTAGCTCCACCATAATCCGAGAGGACATCGCCGATGACGAGGACCTGATCAATCGTAGACAATGGTCAGGAATGCCAAATTGTTGCACCTGACTCAGCACCGCCTGATGAATCGTGGGAATAGCCGAATACCAGGTAGGCTGACCAGCTTGCAGCCAGCTTAAAAACTCTTCTGCCCTAAACTCTGGTGCACAAACCACTTTCCCTCCCGCCACCAGAGATGAAAGCAAACATCCCACCAAGCCATGGATATGGAAAAAGGGCATCACATTGAGACAGCCATCATCCACCGTCAGCGCTAGCGTATTCGCAATGTTCTGCGCAGAGTTACAAAGATTTTGGTGAGTCAAGCACACCATTTTGGGATGGGACATTATCCCCGACGTTGGCAGAATGATGGCGGCATCCTCTGGTTCAGCCCACAGCGGATAGGCCAGCTTTGGCGTACCAGCCCCTTTTAGTTGAAAAACTCCCGCCGCCCCATCTAACTTCGGCATCAGCTCCAGAACTGGAATGCCCCCGGCAAGGGCTGCAATTTTAGCCGCCTTAGCGCTCCCAGTTTGAACGATCAGGGCCTTGATCTTCAAATCAGACAGATAATCCTCATACACCTGTTCTGGATAGTCAGGATTCAGGAGAACACAGGTAGCACCAGCCGCAATCGATAGTGTCGCAACGGCCATTTCAGGACCATTAGGTAAAACAAGAGCCACCCGATCTTGACGGTTAACACCAATATTGTTGAGTTGAGTAACTAACTGACGGCTACAATCCAACAACTGTCTGTAGGTCAGTCCAGGTCGGTCGGGTTGGACAGCCTGCTCAATCGCATAGGCATCAGGTGTTTCCTGAGACCAATGATGAATAATCTGAGGAATGCTACTAACTATGGTCATGTCTTATTGATTGGTCAAGAGTTTTGCACTAATGGTTATAAAGGCAGGCCATCTATGGCAGCACCGTAGTTAGCAGGATGATTTTCCCGATCAATAGTTTAGAAAAATTACCATCCCAAAACACCCAAACAATTATTTTGTTGTTTCACAGACTTTGTTAGTCAGTATCACCATTGACAATCATCTTTAAATATCAGGTGAGGCCGTACATCAACATACGATTTTTCTATCTGTCAACCGGGATATGAACAAATCCCCCTCAAAACTTTATCGAAGTTCTAAGAACTTGGAGACTGACTAATTGATTGGTCAGCGATTGGGTCAAGTACTGATGTGTATTCGTACATCCAAAGATCTGTATTTAAAAAGTTCCCAGTTTAGCAGCCCCTTAGCCAAATAAATTTATAGGCATTTACTTAAAATCACCCCCGTACGGGGAGGTAATGAAACCTGGTGAAGAGACTTTTCTAACATTCCTGCTCCCCACATTAAACGAGTCTTGTCGTCGATTTCAGAGAGCTGAACTTGCTGGGGAGAATCATCGGTATTGATGACAACGTAGAAACATTCACTATTATTACTGCGGGCAAAACCATAAACATTACCCTCAGCTAATAATGTTTTATAATCACCTGTTCGCAGAGCTTCATGGGTATGACGTAACGCAATCAGTTCTTTGTGTAGCACCCGTAATTTCTCATTCCACTGAGATTGCTGGGGAAACCCACGCCGACAGTCTGGATCAAACGCACCTGCTAGACCCACCTCATCTCCATAGTAAATACTAGGAGCCCCTGGAAACGTCATCTGCAACAAGACTGCCAGTTCAAAACTACGCTGATCGTCTCCCACCACCGTTAGGGCTCGAGCAATGTCATGACTTGATAATAGATTTAATTGAGCTAGCTGGATCTCCCATGGATAAAGCGCCATTAACTCCTCTATTTTTTTTGCATATCCTTGAGCATCCAGTGCAGGATACGGGAAATAAGTCGGTCTTTCCACTAACTCCATTACCACCTTATCTTTAGCTGTAAATGCTAGTGCTGGCCCTGTAAACAGATAGTTCATGACCCCGTCAAACTGAGTACCATCCAACCACTGTCGAGCATCGGTCCAAATCTCTCCCACAATGTAGGCGTCTGGGTTCACCGCCTTAACTCGTTCTCGAAACTCCTGCCAAAACCCCTCAGCTTTAACATCAAAGGGGACATCCAGTCGCCAGCCATCAATGCCTTGATGCAGCCAGTATTCGGCAATCTGCATAATGTACTCTCGCACCTGGGGATTGTCATGGTTAAACTCTGGCAGAGCGCGATTATCCCACCAGCTTTCATAGTTAGCGGGTTTCTTGCCATCGTAGGCCGACAGGGGCCAACCCTCTACTTTGAACCAATCTAACCAGGGGGATGTCGGGCCATTTTCAAGAATGTCATTAAAGAAAAAGAACCCACGGCTGGCGTGATTAAAAACTCCATCTAAAACAACTTTAATATCTCGCTGATGAGCCGCCTCGATTAGATCGGAAAAGGCTTGGTTACCCCCTAGCAGCGGATCTACCTGGTAGTAATCGTGGGTGTGGTAACGATGATTACAGGCAGACTGAAAGATGGGAGTAAAGTAAATGGCATTAATCCCCAGGTCCTGTAAATAATCCAGATTTTCTGCGACACCCCACAGGTCACCGCCTTTATACCCGCTCAGCGTGGGCGGTGCCTGCCAGGCTTCCAAGGGCACCTGCATAGCGGACGACAGCCGTCGTTGCTGAGTACGGGCAAAGCGATCTGGAAAAATTTGATAAAAAACGGCGTGCTTGACCCAGTCAGGAGTTTGGATTTGCATTAGGTGCGATGGCAGACTGCATCGCTTAGGGTAACGGGTAGTGGCGGTAAACGGTCCAGATATTACGATGGTTAAAGATATGCCATCGCAAAAATGACGGTTTTAGTTCCATAGCTTGGCGAACAGGGTTCAGTCTATAGGTAATTCTTGAAACCTTTGGGGAGCAAAAACTGTGTAGCAAACTGCTGAATGCATTCAGCAGTTTGCTTTAACCAGGGTTAAAGATTCGGGTCTATCAGGGGTTAGATGGGGTGAAATACCATGTTTTGTAGGTATTAATACCAAACTCTAACTGTAGTAATAACCGTGGATGTGTCTTTGGCGTTGTACCTTGATGTAGGACATAGGGATCGCCAGCAAACCCAAAGCCAGCCTCACCACAGACTGTCATGACATGTTCGGTTCCATAATGCTGCACTAATCGCTGGTCAGGAATACTGGCAATTCGTTGCCCTAGCATCTGATGCCATAGACTACGACCGTGATGCGATCGCTCGATATAAACGTGGGGACCACTGTCTAAATCTACATCCGTAAGATAAAAAAAGAATTTGACCGTTCTATAGTCATTAACATCACAGTGCAAGACTTGGGCGGTGGCAAGTTTATTAGCCTCTGTGGTGGGTCCAGGAAAATTCCAGGCTAGTTCACCACGCTGATACTTGGGTTGACAACCCAGATATTCTGCGGCGATGGCTTGCAGTATCGGATCCTGTTTGAGCTGCTGAAATGCATCGCAGGACTCATGGCTATCAAAATAGCTGGCACATTTGAGACGGCGTCCCAAGGTTGATTCAATTTGCTGCTGCTGAGAAATCAGAAATTTAATGTTTGGATCACGATCCCCATAACAAACAGTTGTGTGAGCAAATAACAACAGTGCATCCACTAGAGAAGGATCTAGTTTAATGCCTTGATAATACCCATCTTGCAACAGCATTGTATGAATGATAGGCAAAGCATGACAGGTTGAAACATTAGATGTTTCAACGGTACTGTCCCGTCGGACAGTGGAATGATCTTCCTGGACCTCGTTAGATCTGAATGCTTTGAATCTTGCAAGATGTTTCATCCAAAAAAAGCTAGGATCTTCGACAAAAAATCTTTTGTTAGCAGCTAGATGCTTGACGGCTCTGGATGAAAGATTGGACAATGTCGGTGATACTTCGGAGAGTGCGATAAACACCATAACTAACGATTAGGAAAAAGGGATCTTGATTGTCTCCATGCTCCTAAAGTGTTGATAGCATTCCGCCAGATAGATGAACTGAAGCATTTGCCACGGGTTACAGCAAAACACAACTTCAGCCGTTTAATGTGCACACAGCCACTGTTGCCCATAGTTTTCAGGGAGCATAAATCTCCTGAACTATGGGTGCTAAGTTATATGTTCTATCCAACAGAGCTACAACTGCTTTAAGACTCTGGTAATCCTGTCAAAAAACCTGTCTCTGCAATGTACTGGGCTATCGAACTAACGCCAGTAGAAAAAGGATAAAGAACTGCTTGATTTTTTTAAATGTTCGATATTGATTCCGGGCGGCCATTCAAATTTTGATGCTTGTCATAGGTCTCAAAAAGAAATTCTCAGTTGAATCAAACACCTCTTGAGTCTTTTTTGGAGCGCGCGCCAACCCTCCAACTGAGACCGTATTCAGTTGTTGTAGTTTCTCCATAACTAAGGAAACTGTCCGTCCAGTGGCACCGGTCACAAGAATTTGAAGAGTATGGGACATACTAATTGCCTTCTACAAGATAACTATAATTTTTGGAAAACTCTAAGTTTGGTGGGTCTTTATCGTTCTCGGGCGATGCGCCAGCTGAGTAAAATTACAGGCACCAACCCCACCAATAAAATCATTAATGCTGGAGCTGAGGCCTCCACCAGTCGCTCGTCCGATGCATATTGGTACACCCTGACGGCCAGAGTATCAAAGTTAAAGGGACGCATCACCAGGGTGGCTGGAAGTTCTTTCATCACATCCACAAACACCAGCATCAGAGCAGTGAGTAGGCTGCTGGTCATCAAGGGGGTGTGAATCTTTACCAAAGTCTTGGTGGGTGAACAGCCTAAACTGCGGGCAGCATCATCAATGGTGGGGCGAATTTTACTGAGACCTGATTCAACAGTCCCCAAGGCCACTGCTAAAAATCTCACCAAATAGGCAAAAATCAGGGCCGTGATGGTGCCACTCAGAATTAAGCCAATGTTGTTGCCAGTGGTGGCTTCAACCCAGGCAGAGAGGCCTTTATCCAATTTGACCACCGGGATTAAGATACCCACGGCAATTACAGCACCGGGAACGGCATATCCCATGGATGCTAAACGCACCCCCAGGTCGACGGACTTTTGTTTATTTAGCCGTTTGCCGTAGCCTAAAATTAGGGCAATCACCACACCAATTCCAGCAGTTAATCCTGCCAAGATAAGACTGTGCTGGGCCAGTTCAAAAAAGCGATTGTCTAGCGTGTCATCTAAATGGGTAAGGGTCATGTGGGCCAGCAGTCCTGCAGGCAAGAGTAGCCCCAGGGTAATGGGTACTCCACAGGCCAGAACAGCAACCCAGGCACGAATACCACTGAGTTCATAGGGTTGGGGCCGTTGCACACTGTTTTTTGCCTGGTAGTATTTGGCCTGCCGCCGTGACCAGCGTTCTAAGATGATCAAGGCCAAAACAAAGACCATTAGCATGGCCGATAGCTGGGCAGCCGCAACTTGGGCCCCCATACCAAACCAGGTGCGATAGATACCAGTGGTAAAGGTATTTACACCAAAATAGTCAACGGTACCAAAGTCGCTGAGGGTTTCCATCAATGCCAGGGAGAGTCCGGCCATAATGGCGGGACGCGCCAGGGGTAAGGCCACTCGAAAAAAGCTACGCCAGGGTCCACAGCCCAGGGAGCGGCTGGCTTCTAGGGTACAAACGGACTGTTCTAAAAAGGCCACCCGCGCCAGCATATACACATAGGGATAGAGGGTGAGGCTAAACATGATAATGGCTCCCCCCACTGAGCGCACATCGGGAAACCAATAGTCGGTGACGGACTGCCAGCCAAATTGAGATCGCAGCCAAAACTGCACCGGGCCATAATAATCCAGCCAATCCGTATAGGTATAGGCCAATAAATAAGCCGGTGCTGCCAGGGGCAACAGCAGCGCCCATTCAAATATATGACTGCCGGGAAAATGCCCCATGGTCACCAGCCAGGCGGTCCCAATCCCCAACACCAGAACACCGATCCCCACCCCCACCATCAACATCAGCGAATGGGTAATGTACTGAGACAAAACCGTTGACGCCAGATGGCTAAATACCCCTTCACTGGGAGAAAACACGCTACCAAGCACCACTAAAATAGGGGATGCCACCAGCAGGGCAATTAGCCACACCACAATTGTCCAGCCATTGATCCGGGGCATCTGGACACGGGTTGGGGAGAATTGGGTGGTCATGGATATACAGTCAACAGGTCGCAGCTGGTTTATTGTCAGCTATGGCCGTCCGTTACATCAACTGGAGGGTGGCGATCTATGGGGCAGCGAGTTTTAATTTTGGGGGGCAGCGGCCGTATTGGTCGTAGCGTAGCGACAGATCTGTTACGCCATACAGATGCCACCGTGACCCTTACCGGCAGACGCTCCCAGACTAACTTTGAGCTACAGCCACGCCAGCGATATCAGCCACTGTCGCTGGCGGATACGGCAGCGGTATCAGATGCCATCTCGGTCCATGATTTGGTCATTCACTGCGCCGGTCCTTTTCGCACCCGAAATTTTGATGTGCTATCCCAGTGTATTGAACTGGGCACTCCCTATATTGATGTGGCCGATAGTCCTGACTATGTCAGTGAAGCATTGGCCTTTGGCGATGTGGCTAAGGCAGCTGGTGTCACCTGTATCCTCAGCACAGGTGTGTTTCCGGGGATTTCTAATAGTATGGTACGTCAGGGCATTGAGCAGTTAGACCGGGCTGACGGGGTACACCTCAGCTATTTAGTGGCAGGGTCTGGTGGGGCTGGGGTAACCGTTATGCGCACCACATTTATTGAGTTGCAAACTCCATTTCAGGCAAAGGTAGAGGGGAGTTGGGTGGAGATTCAGCCGTATTGCGATCGCGAAATATTATCGTTTCCTGAGCCCTATAACAAAGGAGCGGGGGTCTATTGGTTTAATACAGTCGAAGCCCTCACCCTAGCCAGGTCATTTCCCCAGCTAAACAGTGTGATCACCAAATTTGGGTCCTTACCGGATATCTACAACCATCTCACCAAATCAATGACACGGTTGCCCCCCAGTTGGCTAAAGCAACCAGCTACGATAGAGGTTCTCTCCCAGATCAGCTATGGGATGACTCAAATAACCGATCGGTTTAGCGGTACTGGCATTGCCATGCGCCTCGCGATTAAGGGACAACATCAGGGACAATCAGCCACCTATCTAGCAACAGCCACTCACCCAGACACAGCAGAAGCCGCTGGCTATGGTACTGGCAGTATTGCTCAGTTAATTCTCTCTGGACAGCTTTCTTTACCGGGGGTATGGCCCGTAGAAAAAGCACTGCCAACGCCCCTATTTGAGAAGACGTTGGCAGCACGTGGATTAGATATCCAGCAAACAATATGTACAGACGAGGAGAGTTGACCCTTATGTACTAACTCCCGACCAACTAAGTAGGTAAGGCTAGGAAAACTGATGTAAGTTTCGAAATGTAAATTCGATTAAAGC
Organism: Cyanobacteria bacterium P01_C01_bin.118; assembly: GCA_039045805.1. GTDB lineage: Bacteria > Cyanobacteriota > Cyanobacteriia > Phormidesmidales > Phormidesmidaceae > Leptothoe. Next base: position 6,834 of record JBCCJR010000036.1, on the reverse strand, counting down.
CTCTATTGGAAGGGAGCTTCAGCTCGGTTAACAAAAGGAAACTTAGTTGATCGTTTCAAACCTGCCCTACTTATTGCATTCAATTAATCATCGTCGTCATCATCGTCGTCATCGTCGTCGTCGTCGTCGTCGTCATCACCGCCGTCATCATCGTCGTCGTCACTACCACCGCCACCATCGTTATCAACCTCAACAGTGTTATCAACCTCAATGGTGGTGTTGTTAATCGAAATAAAGATATCCAAGAAATCGTCAGCAACATATTCATTGCGAACATATTCAAGAATGCCTTGGCTAGCCATTGCCTGATGAACAAAACCGCAGGCTTCAGAACGGCTGACAACCTGGAAAAGGTTGAGACGTCTGCGGTTGGGATAGTTAACAATAACGCCTCGCTCAGTCAAGGCAGCAATCAACAACCGATATTCCGTGGGAATTGTGTCAGCGTCTTCATAAATGCTAAGAATTTCTGTCACACTTTTGCCAGAAACAATTTCGGTATAACCCAAACCCCGGGCGAGGGTAACTAACACATCTAAACGAGTTAGCCGCCGTTCTGGGTTAGCGACAATATCATCTAAGTCAATAAAACCCATAGAATAGGCCTTCTGGATGGCGCTATAAGCCCAGTAACTACGGGAAATACCAGAAATAGACGAGACTTGACGTACGGTTCTAACGTCAAAAGCTTTGTTAATTAATGCCGCAAACTGAGCGTGAGTCAGACCATTGGTGGGCATAAACATACCATTGGGAAATCCCTCTAATACGGCACGATTGCTCAGGGGATAGATAAAACTAGAGGCCCAATAATCTTGGCTGATATCCGTAAAGCTAGTTTGACGCACAACATTACGGCGTATGACCTGAGTACGTTGGGACAGCAACTCTGAGTTAGTCTCCTGAGTAACAACTTCGTTGTTACGAGTGTTTGCTTGGCCAATACTGGCAGAAAAGGTGACTATAGAAAGTATCGTTAGTAGAGAAATACCCAGGTTTTTCATGTTGTGGACAAGCCACAAAGCATTAGAAGTATTCATGTTTTAATTCCTTTAGATCAAAAACAATTGCGCGTTATGCTCAGCTGTCCCCGATGCCATGGGCTGCCACCTATCTCTGTTGCTGTAGGAGAGATAGGTTATATTCTTGACTGTAGATTGCTCTACAGCTATCTAATTAGGTTTGCAACATTACCAATGGGCAGCCGTAATGATTTAGATATATTGAATCTGTATTAAGCCTGTGGTAGAAGACCTTGATGTGATTCAACCCTATGATCACTTGTAAGGACAAGATGAGATAGACCAATTTTTTAAGTGGTTTTCAACCTGAAAAGCTAGGAAAAAAATAAGTATTATCGCGTAATTATCCCGTAGTAATGCTCAATGCGTCCAAAGTGAAGGTATTCGTATTTATGATTTGTAGGTGTAAACGCAAATACGCCTCATAATTCCCCTGCATTAAACAAGAGGTTTTTAGGAGACATCTGGTGGGCAATTTTAAAATTGGCTTGCGTTGTTAAAAAGATGGCTTGGTACCATAAACAATGCCAAGCCATCTTTTCACAGTCTTATGCAAAGGTAGTTCCAGTACTCAAACTAAAGTTGGTAGTGTCCTTAAAGATCGCCACCAAATCTGAGTTGGCGTATAGATAAGTGTCATTTCCTTGCTCATTATGGGTGTAATTATCGCTGTTACCGTATAAGACAATTAGATCTTCAACAGAGTTAAAGTCTGTGATTAAGGCATAGTCTTGATCACCCCGCCCCTGATAGTAAATTTGGTTAGCATCTCCAAGAATAAATGTATCGATGCCGCTACCACCGGTTAAGGTATCTTGCTCAAAATAGCCAACTGAGATCGCATCCGTTCCATTCAAGCTGTCATTACCAGCACCACCTACCAGAACATCATTACCAACACCACCAACTAGCGTATCATCTCCCGCAATGCCTTCTTCACTGCTGAGATTAGCCAGTTCAGTAATCTCACTAGCACTCAAGGCTCGTTCATAGACTCTAGTATCATCCAAGGCTCCATCAAAATGAGAGCCAACTAATTCTGCCCCCAACACTAATGCTTCATTGCTAGTACCAAAGGTTACATTGGTTTCAACAACATTGGTGTCTAGCTGGCCATCAATATAGAACCGAATATAGCTACCATCATAGGTGACAGCGACATGATGCCATCGCCCAGTTGTTAAACTTGCATCAGAATTCCAATCCCCGAAGCCGCTTGCATCACTAAGAGAACCATAGTTTGCTGAGAAAATGAGCGATCCATCATTGTTTAGGTCTAATCCATAGGCAATAGTAGACGTTCCCTTTGTAATTAAGCCATCCCATGCCTGAAAAGAATCTGCTTTGACCCAGGTTGCCAGAGTGAGTGTATTCGTAAGATCAAGTGCAGCCGAATCAGCAACGACTACCCGATCATTGCTACCGTCAAAGTTCAATGCTCCACCTAATTGGCCAGTGGTCCATTGACTGTCGCTCATATTAGTTAATGTGCCTGAGTAGTTCCCAGTGGCATCTTCAGCTTGTGTCCCCGTCGTTTCATCAAACCGCCAGTGACCAATTAAGCCATTTGCCAAAGAATCATTGTTTTGATTTTCAAAGTCATCACCGTAAAGAGTGTCGTTACCTAGATTGCCGTAGAGAGTATCGTTACCAATGCCGCCCACCAAAATGTCGTTATTAGCTGCATTAATTTCAATAATGCCGCGATACTGGCCGTTTGAAGTTACATCATCCCACTGATCTGAGTTGGCACCCCAGACATAACTTAAGACAGCATAGTCCTGATTCCCCTGATAGTCATCGGGTTGGCCAGGTGCCCAATTCGTGTAGGTTACCGCTTCACCACTGGCCCATTTCCAGACACCTTCGGTTTCTGTGTCTGAGAAGCCGGTCCACAGTGCTTCAGTTGTGCCAAAGATATTTTTTAGCCACTGATCCTCAGCTGTATCATTTATGGTGACTAAATCTCCACCTAGAGTTCGAGCGTAAGCTTGAGCCTCGGTCCAAGTGTTTGTATCGGTTAACAAATAGGTATGCCCATTGTAAGTTTGGGCTCCTTTTAGCAAACTGCTGGAATTATCGATTTTCGATTCGCCATAAATTAGGTCGTTATCCTCTCCGCCAAAGAGAATATCGTTGCCCGCATCTCCTTGAAGAATATCTCCATTGCTTGAAGGGGGCTGATTGCTAACTGGAGCAGAAACCGGAATGAACTCCACATAGTCAATACGAGCGAACTCATTATATTCTCGTAGTCCTTGCAGTTCTAAGATAGCTCCGTTTTGGACTTGAATTTGTGTGGCAATGGTTCGTGTTACTAGGTTTTTACTATCAGGGAGAGAGGAGCCAAGATTCTGATTTAACTGCCAGTTATCTAACTCTACTCCTGCCAAAGAGGCAGAAAGTCTTCCAATCCCATCGTTCTCGTCATAATAAGCTACGATGACGTTGTAATAGCCATTGTCACCTGTGAAAGCAGCTGTTGCTGTTCCACTAGAGCCAGTAAGGATTAGACCGTTGTTAGAGGCGACGCTAGTATATTCAGTCTGATAACCAGACAGCGTCATTGCTTCAGCTTCCATTCGGATAGGATTACCAATAGCGTTGACCTCTATGCCGACTGGCTCATTCTCATCACCAATATTTGTCGTTGTTAGGCTATCAAGCAAATCTGGCTCTAGTTGAGCCTCAATCATGGTGTCTAGACGAATAAAGTCTAGATAATCAAGGGCTGTTTTCCCATCATCGCCAGCGCTGAAAATGATATCAAGCTGATCTCCTGTCTGCAGAGTGATGTCCTGGAAAACAGTACGGGTATTGTCGTAAGTCGTATCTTGACCTAGATTCCAGGAATTTGATGCCTGGCCATTATTTAAGCTCACTGATAATGAGCCGTAATCGTCGTCATCATCAGTGCTCTGGAAGTAGCGGACAACCACCATATACTGCCCGGATTCCCCTGTAAATAAGGTAGTCGCTGTGGCACTGGAGTAGGTAGCAATGGAGGCACCTGAGTCATAACTCCAGTCTGTCTTGGTTTTATAATTACCCGATAGGGTCATATTCTCTGCTTCGATTCGCAGTGGGTTAACACCATCTGTTGTCGATTCAGAAGTTGTTGAGCTTTCCGTAGTAGCAGAACTACTGGACGACTGTTGGATGTCCTGCCTTAACTGATTGAGCAGTTCTTGATCTGAGTATGCATAAGCATCCCCCAAGATAATGTCGTCACCACTGCCACCGCTGATCTCATCGTGACCTTCACCACCGATGAGAATATCATCACCAGCATTGCCCTCTAATCGGTCATTATCAGCATTGCCAGACAGTATATCGTCACCTGCTCCACCCCTTAGGTCATCGTGACCTTCATCACCTGTCAGGACGTCATTCCCCTCACCCCCGCTGAGGATATCGTGACCCGCTCCACCGTGGAGGGTATCGTCATCTGCCTCACCCATCAGCACATCATCGTCATCACCACCGTAAATTTGGTCATTGCCATGATGGCCGTAGATAATATCGCGTCCAGCCTCTCCCCATAACTCATCATCGCCAGCTTTACCGTCAATCAGGTCATCACCAGCTCCGGCATAAATCTGATTTTGGTTGTCATCACCCGCAATAATGTTATCAAGCTCGCCATTTTGCAAAACCTCTATTGTGATGTGCCCGATTTCACTACTATCTGCCGTGCTAATAGTTTCAGCAATATCACCATCAGAGGCATCTAAGGTAAGAAAGAAGGGTTCTAATTCTTGCCACCAGGTGCCCCCACCAATATCTAATAGTTGCCACCACTTACCAAAACCGAGATCAAAAACGGTCTCTTCAAGTTGTTGGAACCAGGTATCCCAACCTTGACTAAGTTGTTGCTCTAAGATTTGCCACCATCGGCCATAACCTTGCTCAATCATGGACTGGCCAAACTGTTGAAACCATAAACCAAAGCCCAGATCTAGAATTTGCCACCAATCGTTCCAGCCCAGGGATGATAGTTGGTCTTCAAAGATCTGCCACCACTGCTCATCGGTCATGCTCTGCGAATCATCATTTTCACCAGAATCATCGCTAATAATGCCGCTGTCGCCTGAAGTATCGCTATCGCCTGAACTATCGCTGTCAGAAGTGCCGCTATCGCCAGTAGTGCCGCTGTCAGAAGCACTGTTGTCGCCTGAAGTACTGTTGTCGCCAGTATCTACCTCTAGCTGATTGACTACGGCCAATTCTGCCTGTTGAAGCAGGGCATGAAAGTCTAAATTATTGAGTGCTTCATAGTTGACATCATATCCAAGGGCATCCAAAGCCTGCAGATCCAATTCTGTTAAACTCAACCGCTCTTGATAGGCCAGTGTGGGATCCATAATCCCCAAAGCATCTTGCATCCGTTTCCAGTGACCGGCCTGGAATCCATCACCACTTTGACCTGTGGAAAATAGTCCCAATTCACTAGTGCCACCATCGACAGAGAAATAGGCATTAGCCCCTAAAGTCAGATCGCTGACGGCACCATCTGGATTATCTACAGTGCTACTCTCGGTCGTATGACGAAACAGGTCTAAAAGCGTAAACCCATCCACTTGAGTTTCACCGGAATAGAGCTGATTAACATCAAGCATCCCATCCAGGCCGCTAACAAAACCAAGCTGGTGACCAATCTCATGCATGGCCAGGGTGAGAAAGTCCAAGGTACTCTCAGGCGCTGTTCCTTCCCTCAGAAAATCATAGCTCCAGTCATAGCTCTGGTTGATAACAATATAGCCGTCCAATGCATTCGCATCGACTAAGTCACGGTCCCAGGTCGTGCCATTGTCAAGAGCCAATGCTTCATCCATACCCAATGCTTTGGCCTGGGCCGAGGTCAGCAGAATCTGGCTGTTGCCGTCAATGATCTCGCCGTCAACAATAACATCAACTGTATTGCCATCTTGTAGGCTATCGAGAGCCTGGTCATCAATGGATGGGTTGTTGGCATCAGTGGACAGGGTAGCGTCATTTTCCAGGTACTCATTAAAAACGCCATAGTTCTGTTCATGGAAAAACGGTACTGCACCACCAATGGCATTGCCTTCAAGGCTATCGACCGAACAGATGTGGAGATTAACAGCAATATCATCGGTTAAATATGCCCCCCAGATACGAGCTGCTAGTTCAAAGCCAGTACGCTGTTCTACAGAAATGCCAGGGTCGTAGGTAAAGTTAAACTGGACCATTTTTCTTACTCTTGAGCTGTGTTTTCAGGAAATAACCTCTGCAGGTAATACGCTAGCGCCCTGATAACTCATGGCTGTTAGTGGGCGAAGCATAGTTAGAGAAACAGCTTCAGATAGCCCGATTCAGCAGACGCAAGGTGACTTTTTATACCGTCTATTTAGAATAAAAGAGTGTCTGTATATTCTTCATGGGGAATCACACTCAAAACTATGTGAACCTCCAGTGGGTTACTAGTAAAATTCAGTGAAGATAGGGTTATTGAACAAATTTGGTTGTTGTAAGTCTTGAGTTCTTTAAGTGGAGTAGATGATATATCAGCACAATGGCTTAAGTGATTACCGCAAAACAGTAGACCCTCAGCTGATTGAAACCGCGATATAAATCAACTATCTCTTATACTGTCTACGAAAAAATATTGATGATAGTGATATCTGAGGTTACATTGCGCCTTAGAAGAACCTTCTGGAGCGATCGCAAGTCATCTCTGATGATTTGTTATTCAATTTTCATCTCGGGCATGTTTATGTTGGGAAGTATGGCAATAACCAATGCTCTAGATGCTATGGCTAACTGGCCAAATTTCTAACTTCTATGCCAT
>JBCCJR010000035.1:0-22252 GCA_039045805.1 Cyanobacteria bacterium P01_C01_bin.118 | reverse complement strand
TCCGTATTTAGCTCATTCAGCTGATTTACGTAATCCAAAATGCCGTTTAGCTGTTCCGTAAACTGCTGCTCTTCTTCCTTAGTAAGGTCCAATCGAGCCAATAACGCAACCTTACGAACCTGTTCTAAATCAATCATGGTTGTAGGGTGGGCACAGCCCACCGTTCAAAAGAATTGAATGGAGCAAACGATGCCCTAAAAGAATACATCAGCAGGCATGCGGCCTGTATTTTTCAGCCAGTTTTGTGCCTCAATATAGTTATTTGGGGCCATTCTCAAGGCTTCTAGCCAGTAAGTAGCAGCCTGATCATAAAAAGTCTCTGCAGTTTTGGTATCTCCAGACGCTTCTGCCTGTTCTCCACGATAGTGGTGGATCACGGCTGTATTATTTAGCGCTTGCGGCATCCGAGGGTTGAGGTCCATGGCCGCTGCATACTTTTCTAAGGCCTCATCATGGTCGCCATTGCTGGCGTAAATCAGCCCCATATTGTAAAGAATAAAGCTCTTATCGTAGGGATCTTCCTCTAGCTCTAGGGCTTCTTTGTAGTTGTCCAGGGCTTCTGCATATTCGCCATCGGCCTGGGCAGACATCCCGTCACGATAGTAAGCAAAGGCTTCTTTGGCTTGCTTTTTTGTCGGTAGCATCTTTAGGATCATATCGGCCATGACCGTAAAAGACTTATCGATGAAGTTATCGTTACGCTGGGTTCTAGGCATGGCAAGACAGGTGCTGTAAAAGTGCCAAAACTATATTTTAATGTAGCGTTGGTACAACTATTTGTGCTTGGTCTTGCTCTGTAACATTTCCCTAGTTGATACCTGATTGAGGCATGATGCCCGTCACCCACCTGCTTAAGCAGAGGGCCCTGTGCCTAATCAGAGAGCCCTCCGCCTAAGCAGAGGGATTAGTCAAACAGGTTTCTAAAAAAGTAGCTAACTCTGCCAGTGTGTGAATCTGGGTTTCATCAAAGCAATCGCTAATGTCTATGCTCAGATGATGGCTAACATCGTCACAAAAGCGGTTTGCCCAATCAAACCAGCACACTAGTGGAAACTGCAGATCTTCTACCAGGCGATCATGGGGGCGAACCCGATTAAATTCGAGGCCAGAGTGGTCTTCTAGGGAGCGATAAATAAATAACAGGGTTTGGCATTGAGCTTGGGTGTCCGGCTTAAACTGTGCGCACCAATCCTCTGGCGATAGAGGAGGACGCTGCTGTAGTGATTGATTTACCTGTTGCCGTATGGATAGATCAGGGCTCAAGTCTTGATAGGTTTCTATGCTGCGGATGTAGTTATGAGCCCTGCGCCACTGTCGCCACATAAGTTTTTGCCTAACCCGCAACTCAGAAACGTTTTTAAATCCTTGGTGTTCTACTAGGTCTTGTGAGGAGTTGTTTCGATTGAGTTCACTGTGTCCTTGTCCTGAACAGTCATCTGCCTGTAGCAAAAATACAGGGTTTGGTTTGGACATGGTTTAGAACGGTATTAACAACGTTATGCTAGCTCGCCCATCAATCCCAATGGGAGTGTGGTGGTCTACCCTAGTTTCGTAACATTCACGGTTTGGTGATGTGTTTATTATGCCCCGCCCCCCTGACATAACTACGGTGTTCCCTCGCAGACTATATGGCTACGGTCAGTGCGGTTTGGTCATGACTGTCGGTTAAGTCATTTTTCTCTCAGGCATACCAGGCTAGCGAGCTTAATTTCATAGGCTAGCGCAGTATTTTTTTCGATTAGCAAAGGTTTTTAATTAAAAGAAATGGGAGTGCTGGTTGTAAGCAATGGACTGCTCCGTAGCCGTTGCTAGATATGCACCAAGCTCTCAAGAGATCTACCAATAGCACCGGAGCAATGCCCCAGCAATTATGAGGCTAGGCTAATAACGGCCAATCGCTTTTCTAGATAGGTTTGGATGCTTTGGGCATCCATGGGTTTCCCAATCAGATATCCCTGGACAAAGTCACACTGGTAAGTTTCTAGAAAGGACTGTTCATCACGAGTCTCTACCCCTTCTGCGATGATGCAGAGACCCAGGTCATGACCCATTTGGATGGCTGACTTGAGAATGACCTGATTTTTGCGATCGCTGATCACACCACGCACAAAGCAGTTATCAATTTTGAGGGTGTCGATGGGCAGCTTTTGCAGATAGCCGAGGGATGAATAGCCGGTACCAAAGTCGTCTACGGCTAACCGAATCCCCAGATTTTTGAGTTCATTTAAGGTGCGCACTGCTGCCTTAGCGTCCTGCATCAGGGCCGTTTCGGTAATTTCTAACTCTAAGAGCTGGGGGGCTAGTCCAGTATCGTGCAAGATATTGGCCACCTGCTGGCTGAGACTGCCTTGATTAAACTGTACGCTAGATAAATTCACGGACATGTGGTGCAGCCCCAGGTTCATATCTTGCCATTGACGGGCCTGACGACAGGCGGTTTCTAGCACCCATTCCCCAATAGAGATAATCAGTCCCGTTTCTTCGGCTAGGGGAATAAACATTCCCGGAGAGATGTTACCGGCTTCGGGGTGGTGCCACCGGATCAATGCTTCCATGCCCTCGATACAGCCAGTGCGTAGATTCAGCTGAGGCTGATAGTAGACTTCAAATTCCTCCCGTTCAAGGGCATAGCGTAGCCAGGTCTCTAGCCGAATTTGATATTCGGTGGCAACGGTCATATTGGGTTGATAGAACTGACAATAGCTACTTTTCTGTTTTTTAGCGCATTCCAGGGCAGCATCGGCCTGACGCATAAGGATCGGCAGTGTTTGACTATTGTCTGGGTACATGGCTACACCGATACTGGCGGTGAGAAAAACTTCATGGCCCGGTAGTGAAAAAGGACGACTCAGGGCATCCATCAGCTCTGTTGCCAGGGTGCGGACATTGCCGAGGTGAACGACATCACTGAGGGCGATGGCAAACTGGTTGCCGGTGAGCCGTGCCAGGGTAACGTTCTCGGGCAAACAGGCGCGTAAACGATGACTGGCGGATTGTAAAAGGCTGTCCCCCGCTGGATACCCCAGGATATTGTTGATTTGTCTGAGGCGGTCCAGGCTTAAGGAGATTAAGGCGACGGGTTGGGTTGATGTCTCGATCAGGTGTTTAAAGCGTTGTTCAAAGAGAAGATGATTGGGAAGTTTGGTCAGATTGTCATAGTAGGACAGACGGTTGAGGTGTTCTGCCGCAAGTCGTAAGTGACTGAGGTAGTGGTTCGTAATCGTTTCTTGCTGTTTGAGGCGAGTTGAGATCGCTGCAATCAAGGTCTCATCCGAGAAAGGACGTAGTAAACAATCATCAGCCCCCAGCTCCATGGTTTGACGCAGGTGTCTATGGTCATAGAGCGAACTAAGCAAGATAAAGGGAGTGACGGCTACCTGGGGATCCTTGCGGATCCGCTTCAGTACCTCATGTCCATTGCTGTCGCGCAAATCCCAGTCGCAAATAATCAAATTTGGATTGTGGGCTCGGGCTAACTCTAATCCAGCGGCTTGTGTTTCCGCCTGTTCGACTGTGTACCCAGCGGCTTCAATCATTTGGATGGTTGTTGCCGGGTATACCTTTAGTGGCCCAATCAGTAAAATCTTTTGCATAGATGCTACGGTTCTAACCCAGCCAAATATCAGCGCGCCAACACTATGGTTCAACCCATCGTGGCCCTATGCTCTGAAATGCGTGAGGTGTTTTGTTCCTGGTCAGGGACCAGGCCGTCTCTGTAATTAGAGAAAACAACAGTTGGTCTAGAATGCCCGAGACAACTTAGAGACCGACAGTGGAGGGACCACGGAGTCGGTCCTTATGGGGACGTCTATTAAAATTTTCCCAGTTTTCTTTGACCTTAAAGGGCAAACTGCTCCAGGGTAGGGGCAAAGGGGGGATAGGATACGGCTGCCGCCTCAGCTCGATGGATCGTGGTAGAACCACTGGCGCGCAGGGCTGCAACGGCCAGACTCATGGCAATGCGATGATCGGTAAAGCTATCAACATCGGATCCAGTGAGGGTGGCTCCACCCTGAATTTCAAGACCATCGGATAGTTCAGTGACGGATGCCCCCAGCTGATTTAGCTGGCTGGCGGTGACAGCGATGCGATCGCTTTCTTTGACCCTTAGTTCTGCCGCATCTTCAATCCGGGTAGTGCCTTTGGCAAAAAGAGCAGCCACCGCTAAAATTGGCACTTCATCAATTAACCGAGGAATGATCTCACCGCTAATGGTGCAGGCTTTTAGCTGACTGGTGCGGACACGAATATCAGCTACGGGTTCTCCGGTGACATCTCGCTGATTTTCCAGGGTAATATCGGCCTCCATCTGCTGTAAAGCTTCTAAAATGCCGGTTCGAGTGGGATTCACACCAACATTCTCAATCACTAAGTCCGAACCGGGAACGATGGCGGCGGCCACCATCCAATAGGCGGCGGAGCTAATGTCTCCAGGCACAATGACGGTCTGTCCCTGCAGCTGGCTGGGGCCATGGAGAGTGACTCGACAGGCGGCTCGATCAACGGTGAGGTTTGCGCCAAAGGCCCTGAGCATTCGTTCGCTGTGGTCGCGAGATAAACTGGGCTCGGTGACTGTCGTATCGCCATCGACAGCAAGGCTCGCCAACAAAATACAGGATTTGACCTGGGCAGATGCGATCGGGGATTGATAGTGAATGGGAGATAGCGTTTGACCTTGAATGGCAAGGGGGGCGAGCTGATTATTGTTGCGACCCCAAATTTGGGCACCCATGGCTGTTAGGGGTTTAATCACCCGTGCCATGGGCCTGGTGCGTAATGAGTCGTCGCCAGTAACGGTAAAAAAACGACCTGGCTGTGAGGCCAGCAATCCCAGCATCAGCCGCAGTGTGGTTCCCGAGTTACCTGCGTCTAAGACTGTTGTGGGTTCCTGTAGTTGACCCACCCCTAAGCCTTTGACCATAACCCATTCGTCTTCTAATCCTGAGACATCGGCTCCCATAGCTTGAAAACATGCAGCTGTGCTACGGGGATCCTCCCCCAGTAGCAGTCCCTTGATGCGGGTTTCACCTGTGGCGAGAGCCCCCAACATCAATGAGCGATGGGATATAGATTTGTCACCGGGCACCTGTAGTCTCCCCTGCAGCCCTCTGCCACTGGCCGTAATGGTCCAAGCCTGATGGGCATCGGCATTGGTTTGGATCAGTAGCGGTGCGGGGGATGTAACCATGGCAATAGAATCAGCAAGCGGCGCTTTTGATTCTATCGTGGCCCATGGCCGTTTATTCGTCTGTGTCTGGGGATGGCTCTGCTGCATCTGTGGGGACTTCAGCACCGCAGTAGGTGTTGATATCCGTTACCAGCGTAGCTTCATCCTGTGACAGGGTTTGAAGATTGGTAAAAGCGTCGTTTGCTTTGCCCTGGAACTCTGTCAATACGTTACTCAAGTCGGTCTCTGATTCGGCCCCAGCGACTAACTGCATGGCTTCACCGGCTACGCGTAGTTCCTGAGCGGAGCCCGCGATGATATCCGCATAGCCGTCACGGTAGTTGGACAATTCTGTATCAGTCAGCTCTAATTCATTCAGACTGGTGACCATGCCATCAATGCTATCCACCACTTTGTCTACGGCTTCTATATACTGACCTGCAGCGGTTTGAATATCTCCTAGACTTTCGGCCCCCTGGGCCTGTTGGGTAAAGCTATCAATCTCAGTTTCAAACTCATCCTTAAACTCTTGGGCTTGATTAATTACATCGGCGAATGCGTTGCACTGAGCCACTGTTGAAGGACCACAGCTGGTAAGAGCTAAGGTTGCTAATACTGGCAAAATTGAGCGTGAAAAGCGCATGAGATTTGATTTCCGTAAGTCGCTACGAGACATTGATGAATGGTCAATGCGGAACAGTACTATAACGTTTGTCAGGACAGTTAGAACCAGGGTTCTTGTGGCAGGCTTTGAACTATAACAGCCCGCGACATGCAACCAGTCAGTAAATTCGTTGGTTACTGGACCTTCTACAATTTACCCAGCTTGATAGTAAATACGTTCAAACACATCATCTCCTATCAGGACGCCCTCAGAATCTCTGAGCTAGTTTGGGCATGGCTGATCTCCGGGATGGCCTATACCAAGTTTCAACGGCAGAATAGATTAAACTTGATGGATATTAAACTGGCTGTGCCTTCATGAGTGTCAGTATTGCCCAATATCGTCAGACTATTCCTGCGCTACAAAACAAAACTTACTTTAACTATGGCGGCCAGGGGCCCATGAACATGCATGCCCTAGCAGCTATTCAGGCGGCCCATCAAAAGGTCCAGTCCCTGGGGCCCTTTAGCAGCGCAGTCAATCGATGGATGCAGGCTGAAGGGGTACAAACACGACAGCTTTTGGCCAATGAGTTGGCAGTATCTCCTCAGTCAATAGCGCTGACAGAGAATGTTACGGTCGGCTGTAACATTTCGCTGTGGGGGATTTTGTGGCAACAGGGCGATCACATTTTGCTATCTGACTGTGAACATCCGGGAATTGTAGCTACGGTATATGAGCTGCAGCGACGCTATGGCCTAGAAGTAAGTATATTTCCCCATTTGGAGCAGCTGACTAGGACTAATCCAGTTGAGACCATTGCAGCTCACTTACGACCTACGACACGATTGTTGATTGTGAGTCATATTCTTTGGAATACGGGACAGCTGATCCCGTTGAAAGAAATTTGTGAACTTTGTCATGATCGCCCTCGGCCAGTTCGGGTGCTATCTGATGCGGCCCAGACTGTGGGGATGCTCCCCCTCAAATTGGCGGAAACGGGGGTAGATTTTTATGCGTTTACGGGACACAAGTGGTACTGCGGCCCTGCTGGATTGGGGGGAGTCTATATTAGCCCTGAAGCGATGGCTGACCTAGCGCCTACTTACATTGGCTGGCGGGGGATTAAGGTCAGCCAATCAGGGCAGCCGCTGGGCTGGGAACCTGATGCTCGGCGGTATGAGGTGGCTACGTCGAATGTGGCGTTGTGTAGTGGGTTACGGGTTGCGATCGCAACCCATAATGAGTGGGGAACTGCCGAAGAACGCTACTATCGGATTTGCCAACTGAGCAGCTATCTGTGGGGCAAACTCAACAGCCTTCATTCCGTTAAGTGTTTATTAAAATCGCCACCAGAGTCTGGACTCGTCTCATTCCAAATTTGGAAAAATGACGAGTCGTCTCCAATACTGCATCAAAAACTTGTCACCTATTTAGAGACGCAACAGTTTTTTCTCCGTACTCTGTTATCTCCTAGCTGTGTCAGAGCTTGTATGCATTATTTCTCAACAGAGGCAGAAATTGATCGCCTGATCGATACCATAGAAGAATTTTTAAAACAACATACTGGTTAATTAACTGTTCGAGGGTGAGCCTCTTTTGCAGTATAACGTTCGCTATGCCAGTAAGATAGGCGGCCACTAACAGACACCAGAGTTGAGATGAAAAATGGCGCAAACTTTTGTGGATCATGAGATTACTTTTTATACTGGTTAGAAACACGGGTTAAAATTGTCACATGCCGTCTAAAGAGTTTAATGAATTAGCTAAAGAATAAACGCATTTTATTCTTGAAGTCCTTTGAAGACAAAGGTTTCTGGCATAGAAAAAGAAGATTGTTTCTACGGCGTCTAGATAAGGTTGGTAAATCTTTCTGTAAATTTTTCATAGCCCTAAAATTTAGCGTTTTAAGAGATGTTTGATCCATGATGATGACACTTTTTGTCCGACATATAGAACGCGATAAATTGTAGTACTTTATCCGAACTTGATAAACCCTTTATCCAATGTGAAGTTGGATATGCAATACTAATTGCTGTGTTGTTTTGCTGTGGATGAGTTCATGACGTGAGACGTTCTCATCTACTCTTTATGGGTTTCTGTGTTGGTTGTTGGCCAACGATGTAGTATTTATTTCTTCTGGTAACAGTTAAATGGAAAATCTTTAGACACAGCGGTGATGGCTATTTCAGTGTATTGAAGTACACCCTAAACTGTGTTCATCCATTTTGTCATCTGGCGACGTAGGCCTAATCTACGTTGTCCCGTGCTTGCCTTAGGACTATGGTGACTCCTGTGCTGTTCTGTTGCAAGAGCTGTTTTATTGCTAGGCAGCTGCTCTGTTTTCTGACTGCATGCTGTTACTGTAAATGCTAGTGAGAGTGGTTCAACAATATAATCAAGTTTCTCTTCTTTTTTCGCACCTGTGTGAATTGGGTGGCGTAGCTATGCATCTATCTAAGAACAATTTTTATCCTTAGTGGCGATACAAACACAATGCAATACAAAAACACTTCTGCGAAGCAGCCTGCTAGTCGTAATCCTCTGCTGTGGCCATTTGCCTTCAATTCTATTTGGAATGCGCCCATTGGCTCTAAAGCAAAATATGTTGATGCCAAGATTAAAGCTTCTCTTGTTTTGTCGACTGATGTGGATCATTTTTTCGCATTAAATGATGATGATCCAAACCGAGATGTTATTAGGTATGGGCGTTGGCGTGATCGCTCCTCAGGTACAAAAGATTTCGGATATGACTTGCCGCTTCCAGATGAACTGTTGATCCCAGATGCTAATGAAAAGTCACGCCCAAATAATGCAGTTGCTTTTTTGATGCCTGATGGAGACAAATTAATTCAATTTAATGCAGCTGCTAGGGAGAAAATTGGTGGAAAATTCTATGGTGCTCAATCCTCCAGTGAGACTTTGACTGGCACTGGGATCCGAGGCGGTCATGGTGGGTCTGGGTTGTCTAGTATTGGCGGGACCATCCGACTGGGGGCGCTGACCAATGATGAACCCATTCGCCATGCTCTCAAGATCAACCTTTAGGCTAAACAATATCTTTCCTATTCGTCCAGATTTGAAGGGGGAAAAGGCTATCGCTGGCCGGCTATCAGAGCCGATGCCTATGCTGACTCTTCAACCTATGATGGTAAGGTGCCAGCCCTAACCATGGGGGGATTGTTGGCGATCCCCCCCAATATGACTCCTGAATCTTTAGGGATAAAGACAAAACCTGCTCTCAAAATGTTTTATCCTCTGCAGGACTACGGTGCTTATGTAGCTGATGATACGGCTTGGAATGCCCATGCTATTGAGACCGAAAATGATGTCTTGCAGGAGTTTCATGATGAGTACGGCTATAAGTTTGGCGATAACCAGAGCCAATTTTTCAGAGATGTAATGAAAATGTTTACGTCATTACATGTTGTCGCCAATAATGGTCCAAAATCTGTTGTTGTTGGTGATGAGCCTCGTGTACCCGTCGCTCCTCCCATTGATACTAGCCATATTAAGGATCTTCAAAAACGACTGGATACCGTGGAAGACACCTTTAGGGCTGATTTTAACAGTGATTGTAAGCAGGATCTGCTGTGGCGCAATCTAGCTACGAGATTGAATCAGGTTTGGTTACAGGATAGTAAGGGTAAAGCATTAGGGGGCGGTAATATTTTGCCCTTGGCGGATCAAAATTGGCAAATTAAATCAGCGGCGGATGTAGATAAAGATGGTTGCGCTGAGATTATTTGGGAAAATAGTAAGACTGGTGCTGCTCAAACCTGGCATCTAGATAATTTGACTGTGCGCGGCAGCGTGGAGGGCCATGCATGGATGAAAAACCGTGATGGCCTGCCACGGATAACATTTTCTAAAAAGGCTAATAATCCAGGGGGAAATTCTAAACCCGATCCAATGGTGCCTGTGAAGGATAAAGTGCCTACGCCATTGACCCCAAAAGATGATGTGCCCGATCCTAAAACACCATTGGGAGAGAAACAGCCTAAGCCTACAGCCCCCACAGATGATAGGCCTACAAATGGTGGTGCCATGACGATGCCGTCAGATGAACAGGTGGTCGGTGAATACGAGACTCTGATGGTCGATGATAAATGGCAGACGGTCTCTTTGGATAATTCCTACGATAATCCGGTGGTGATTGTGTCTGATCCTACTATCAATGGTGGAGATCCGGCGGTCATTCGTATTCAAGATATTACGGGCAATACGTTTCAACTGCGATTGCAAGAGCCTAGCTATCGAGGCGGACAGCATAATAATGAAAAGGTCTCCTACATGGTTATGGAGGCAGGGGATTGGGCTTTGGATAATGGGGCCCGGATCTCTGCGGGGACCCTTGATTCTGATACGTTGACATCCGACGGCTTTGATGAGACGGATCTGACAGGATTTAATGATACGCCCGCTGTGTTATCCCAGGTGCAGACTACCAATGGCAGAGACTGGGTGACAACCCGCATGACGGATCAATCCAAAAATGGATTTGATTTGGCTATGCAAGAGGAAGAGCGCATGAATGGTGGTGGCCACGCCAAAGAGACCATTGGCTGGCTGGCAGTTGATCAAGGTGTGATTGCTGATGGTGATACCCTGCTGCAAGGGGGAATGACGGGACGCAGTGTGGGTAGTAACGGCAGCTCCGTTACCTTCGAGCAGGCCTTTGATGCAGCCCCCTCTGTGATTGCTAAGCTAGGTTCTTTCTACGGTGGTGATACTGCTAACTTGCGTCTAGATAATATTAGTAACGTTAGCTTTGGTGCCAGAGTTCATGAAGAGCAGTCTAAAGATTCAGAGATTGCTCATACCAATGAATCTATTGCTTATATAGCGTTAGAAGGGGGCTCAGGTACTTTGACCGACTATAGCGTCTAGCCACGCTTACAAGCGGGCTGTCGTTAGAACCTGGGTGATTACTCGTCATCTTATCTATTCCGGCAGAGTCAAACAGTTCAGTTATCAGGCTGATGGCTGAACTGTTGAGCCATGAAATTACTGGCATGACACTTTTGCCGGTGTCACATCAAAATATTGACTTTAATCATGGGATAGCGTTATTTAAAAATATCTGTGATTTTAAGACAACAGAATTTTGTCTATTTTTAGCTAATTTACCTCTTTTTGTCCGGGAAACGGCTGGTTGTTCTGAATAAATAAAAGAGTCGTTTTAGCTGATCTACAGATATATTTCTTCCATTGATATCTGTTTCAATAGTCAAAGCCATGGCTTCCTTGCCAATCTCTTTCTGTGTGTTTCTCCTGGTTGATATTACGTTAAAAAGTTTCTTTAAGACTATGTCAGCTGTGTGGCTGTAGAGACTTCTCTAGCTGCATTGTGAATAGAGTTCTTTGAGGAGCTTCTTTTTTACCATAGGTCGCATCTCCAGCATGGTAATCATCAATCGTCGGAGTTATCAATCATGAATTCCTCAAAGTCATCCACTGTTCAAATTACGGATGCGTATACTGTTAGCCCAACGATTTTAGCTCTCCGGATTGAGACAGGTGAGATTGTTAAAGGTAAGCAAATACCCTATACACCCGAACTAGGAGATAGTGTTAACGAGTGGAATATCTTGTTTCGGGATGGCCAAGTTGTTGGTCATATGACTGCCGATAACACAATGGTACGCACCTTTGATAAGTTAGAAGGGCCAGCACTCGACACAAACTGGGCTGAAAATGTTAATAGCTATACGTTAAAGTCGAGCGGTGACAGTGACTTTAGTCAGGGCGTTAAACCTAAAAGAGTATTTCGTAAGAGTAAGATTGGGGGGATTGCCGAAACCGGTTCCTGGGACTTTGGTTGGCCCATGGAACATACGGTATTTCTGGAGTTGCCCGAAGCTCTGGATCAAGGCAAAACCTACGAGATTGACTTTAGTGGTAATGGTGTGGAGGATACCACATTTAAGTATGATCCGACGGGCGATCGCAGCGAAGCAGTCCATGTCTCTCATATTGGATTTGATGCAGATTCTCCGGCTAAAGTGGCCTTTCTTTCTACTTGGATGGGAACTACAGGGAAAGGGCTGACCTACCAAGCGGGACAAAAATTTTGGTTGATTGATGAAGCCACTGGCAAGAAAGTTTACGAAGGTAAAATCCAACTTTCTAAGGGTAAGAATGCCGCTGAGGATAATCTAGGGCGAAACTATAACGGCACTGATGTCTACATGATGGACTTCAGCGACTTTGAGACTGAGGGAACCTACCGCGTTGCCGTGGATGGGGTGGGCACCTCATTTTCCTTTGATATTGGCGATCAAACCTGGGCAGATAGCTTTTATATCTCTGCCCGAGGCATGTATCACCAGCGTAGCGGTATTGAATTGGGTAAGCCTTACACAGATTATGAACGCCCTCGCCCATTTCATCCCGATGATGGTGTCAAAATCTATCAGTCTAAGGCCACTTTGATGGATACCCACATGGGTCTCAATGAAAATGTGGATACCTTTGACGCACTGGTGGCGGGTAAAACCAATGAGCTGGTGCCTGAAGCCCACGGCGGCTGGTTTGATGCCGGAGATTGGGATCGACGAATTCAGCATTTGGATGTCACCCGCTCAATGTTGGAGCTGGCTGAGTTGTTTCCAGATTATTTTGACGATGTTGATCTAAATATTCCAGAATCCAACAATATTTTGCCCGATGTTATTGATGAGGCTCTTTGGGGATTGGACTTTTTCAAACGGCTGCAGTTAGATAATGGCGGTGTACGCGGCGGTGTCGAATCAGCCGAACATCCACGACGGTTTGAGGCCAGTTGGCAAGAGTCTCTGGATATCATGGCCTATGCACCGGATATGTGGTCTAGCTATAAATATGCGGCAACAGCTGCCTATGCCGCCCATGTGTTGCAAGAGATTGCCCCTACGAGAGCCAATGGTTATAAAGAGAGTGCCATCAAGGCAATGGAGTGGGCTGAAAAAGAATTTGCCAAGGTGGGTAAAAATAATAAAACCTATACCGAAGTGTATGACGAACGTAGTCTGGCCTCGGCTGAACTATATCGTCTTTCTGGTAGCAACCGCTGGCATCAGATCTTTTTAGAGACTACGATCTTTGATGATGCCAACGCGTCCACCTATAGCTGGCAAAATCATAACCGTCGGGATGCTGCCTTTACCTATGCGCGTACCCAGCGGACTGGTATCGATCAAGGAATCCAGGCAAATGCACAAAATGCTCTGATTCGTGAGGCAAATGAGGAAATTGCCGCGATTAACAACACTGGATTTAAGTGGAATAAGGATCCCTGGGCCCCTCTTGGTTGGGGGAGCCTGGGCCCTAATAGCACTAATTTGTTCCGGGCCCATGCCATCACCAACAATGAGAAATATCTCAAGTCGGGGACATTGGCAACTCAATTTATTTTGGGGGCTAACCCTGACAACGTGAGCTACACGACAGGTCTGGGCCATCGTACGCCAGAACATCCCCTCTTTGCCGATAGTATTGCTGTGGGTGGTGAGGCCCCTCCAGGAATCACTCTCTATGGCCCCGTGGATTTCTCAGCCTACGCTGACTGGTCTCTGGATCTCTTCGACGATGTTACCTCTCCCGATCCTAAACTCTGGCCGGTGACTGAAGGGCATTTTGATGTCACCTATTTAGTGCCCCATTCCGAATTTACAATTATGCAGACGATGGCTCCCATGGCCTATAGCCTGGGCTATTTGGCTGCATTAAATAGTGAGAGTATACCTGAACCCCCTACCCCCGAGCCCCCTTCTCCTCCCACTCCTCCAGTTCCTCCCGCTCCCACTCCCGAGCCCCCTGCTCCTCCCATTCCTCCAGTTCCCACTCCCGAACCCACACCGCCAATCTCAGATCGAGCCATTGGTGAATACGGCACCTTGCAACTGAACCATAAGTGGCAAACCGTCATCCTCGAAAATGACTATATCAATCCAGTTGTTGTGGTTTCTGACCCTACGTTTAATGGTTCAGATCCAGTCACCATCAGATTACAGAAGGTGACTGGGGAGAACTTTCAGCTACGTTTACAAGAGCCTAACTATAAGGATGGTAACCATACGAATGAATCTGTTTCCTATGTGGTGCTAGAAGCGGGTGATTGGAAACTGGTCGATGGTACGCGAATTTCTGCAGGTACCCATGAGTCTGGACGGTTATCTTCAAAAGGGTTTGATACTGTTGGGTTAACCGCATTTGAGAAGACGCCTACTATTCTCTCTCAGGTACAAACTGTCAATGGTGGAGACTGGGTGACTACTCGGTTAAACGGCCAGTCCGATAAAAGTTTCCAGCTGGCGATGCAGGAGGAAGAATCGTTAAATGGTGGTGGACATGCTCAGGAGACTATTGGTTGGCTAGCCATGGAGCGGGGTGTGGCTTCAGATGGTGACACTCTGCTGCAGGGCGGAATCACTAACCGCAGTGTTGATCATAAGCGCTCTGTTGTTAGTTTTGAACAAGCCTTTGAGAGAGCTCCGTCTGTGATTGCTAAGTTGAGTTCTTTCTATGGAGGAGACACGGCTAGTCTGCGGTTGGATACCATCGGTACCACCAGCTTTGGGGCGCGGGTGCATGAGGATCAGTCTCGGGATAAAGAGCTTGGCCATACCGACGAGTCGGTTTCCTTCCTGGCCTTAGAAGGGGCAGCGGGTATCTTGACGGGTGTGGGTGTTTAGAGTGTGACAGTTTATACATGCGTCCCCATTCGCATTGCGAGGTAAAACTTCCTTTTACAGTAAAGTTTCTGGCCGCTTTGTGGTTTACCTTTCTGTTGATGCTGAATTGGGGTTGGCATGATAGCGATAGACTACCTACAACTCATTGAGCAAGGTGTGGATGCCTGGAATCGTTGGCGTTCGGAGCATCCTGATGAAAGTCCTGATTTAGAGTCTGCTTATTTATTTGAGAAATCTCTCCGAGGGATTAACCTCAGCCAGATGAATTTGAGTCGGGCCTGTTTGATTGGGACGGATCTGACCGGTGCCGACTTGACTGGATCTGACCTGAGGGGGGTTTATGCAAATAATGCTAATTTCCAAGGGGCGAGCCTGGTTGAGGCTAATTTGCAGGATGGCAATTTTATTGAGGCTGATCTAACCCAGGCCGATCTGTCGGATGCAGTTACCGATAAAGCAAATTTTACCAATGCCTGTTTACAGGGGACGTGTTTAGACGGTTGGCCCACTGCCGTGCCGGAGCTGGCCTCTGCCCAGACGGTTACCCGACCTGTAACGGCACGATATCCCGCTGAAACCGTTCCTCTAAGGACAGAGCCCAGTCGATGGCTACCGATATTGGGGGTGGTAGGCGGTGCGATCGCATTGACCACCACAGCCATTTATCTGGTGACGCG
Source organism: Cyanobacteria bacterium P01_C01_bin.118 (assembly GCA_039045805.1). Lineage (GTDB taxonomy): Bacteria > Cyanobacteriota > Cyanobacteriia > Phormidesmidales > Phormidesmidaceae > Leptothoe. Next base: position 7,129 of record JBCCJR010000035.1, on the reverse strand, counting down.
TCCAAAAGCGCCCAAATTTGTGACGCCGGATGGCACCGTCACAATTCAGCTAGTTTGCAACGAGCCCGATGTTGCCCCAATTACGGCTCCGGCCCCCGACCATGCCTATCAAAATGGCACCCAATTTTATGGCCAGTTTAAACAGGGGCAACCGGCTAATGGTTCCGGCAGCATGCTTTATACCAATGGCAATCGCTACGACGGTGACTATCGCAACGGTCAGCGTAATGGCTGCGGCACCTTTACCTTTGCCAATGGTCGCCGCTATGTCGGTGAATTTAGGAATGATTTATTTAGTGGTCGAGGGATGTGGCTGTTGGAGAATGGCGATCGCTACATTGGTGATTTTGAATTTAACAAGTGTAACGGCGAGGGGGTGTTTATCTTTGCCGACGGTACGTCTCAGTCAGGCATATGGCAGCAAGGACGCTTGGTGGATGAGGATTTGACCTGCGATCGCGACCCCATAGAGCTACCTGAGTCTTGACGTTACTTCCCAGCTTGAGCCAAATCTTGAAACCATTTATCAGGAGCTGTTGCTATGGCCCTTTTGACTAACCGACCCTTTAAATCTCACCTATTATTCGCGACTCTATCAGCTGTGGGGTTAACCCTGGGGGCAATACCCCTCAGCTATGCTCAGGATGTGCCCACCCCCACCCCGCCCGCTGACGGCGGTACCTTTGAGGGGGCTCCCGATCCCACCCCTGGTCCAGAGCCAGAGTCATCCACAGCAGAACCGACAACAGATGCACTGCCGGTGAGCGTACCAGCAGACTCTGACACAACAGATTTACCCCCAGACGAATCCCCCGCAACCGATGTGCTTTCTGAGGAGGCTGAGCCGCTGCCGGACGCAACCGATCCGCTCTCCGAGGGAGATGCAGCTACCCCTGATGTGGCAGAGCCTGGGGACAATGTTGAGCCGATAACTGATGCCGATCCTGAAACAGCCGATCCTGAATCAAACCAGACGGCCCCTGCCAACAACAGTCCCAGGGGGCTTTGGTAGACCTGTTTTGTTAAAGCTACTCTTTCTAGGGTAAGACCGTTACTAGCGTGCCGGGAGAAACCAGCTCATAAAGCTCGCGGATGTGTTCATTGTAGAGCCGGACACATCCATGGGAGGCAGGCTGGCCGATGGATTCACGGTTAGGGGTGCCATGGAAGCCAATCTCATTTTGCCCATCGGTCCAAAATGCAATCCACCGTTCTCCAAGGGGGTTGTCTGATCCTGGAGGCACTAACTCTCCTGTAAATGGATTTGTCCAACCTGGATTGTCTAACATGTAGGCCACTTCAAAAGAACCCGTAGGCGTTTCCCAGCCAGACTTACCCACGGCTACTGGAAATTGGCTTTCCAGTGTTTCTCCACGGTAGACATAGAGCTGGCGTTCTGAGAGCTGTAGCACAAGCTCCACCGATTGTTCAGCGGGTAGATTAAGCAGCTCGGATTCGGGTAGTTTGTCTGACGGAGAAGAGAGGACTGTCGCTGGGGAGGTCTCTGTTGTTTGTGCGGCACTCGGTAGGGCCAGCAATCCACCCAATAGAGGGACGGTGATACCTATGACTAAGCTACGGATTACGTTGGCCATCGATGGACTCCATCACTTTATTGATAGTGACAAATGTTGGGGCTCCGGTGCAAGCCAGTGGAGGGATCTTAATTTTTTGGCATATCCCCAATTGGGAATGCTCTGGCGGTAGTCCTGGCCAGATAATGCTCTTTAACCGATCTCTTAATATCGAATTTGCAGAGTGATGCTGGCATTTACCGTTTGTTCTCCACCTTCGACAGGGGTGCTTGCATTTGCTGTAGCCTCGGCGAGCCTGGATTGGGCTAGATGGGGGATAAGGGTGGGAGATACTGCATTATTCACCTGAATGCCAATAATCTCTTGGGCGCTCAGATTTAGACTTTGGAGAACAACCTCAGTCTGGGCTTGAGCATCGGCAGTGGCTGCTTGTAATGCTATGTCTCGGGCGCTAGCCAGGGCATCATCGGCGGCTACAAAACTAACGCTGTTAATCTGATTAGCTCCGGCTGCGATCGCATCATCCAACAAAGTCCCCACCTGGTCTGTAGGCATTTCAAAGCTGACCGTATTCGCACCGTTATATCCAGTGATTCTCGGCTGACCATCATTGTAGTTATACTGCGGATTAAGGCGAATGCCAGTCGTTTGCAGCTTATCTACGTTTTGTGATTTCAACAGTTCAATTACCGCTGATGAACGACGAGCAATATCCTGCTGTACCGTTTCTGCATTTTGCCCTTGGGCGTTAACCCCCAGTTGTATACGGGCGAGCGTAGCAGGAATGCTCTCACTCCCTTCTCCTGTGACGGTTAGTACCCTAGAGACGGGTTCCTGCGCTTTAACAGGTGCGATTGTTGCAGTATTTATAATACCTACTGAAAGGGCGGTCAAGCCCAATAGGACACCTGCTGACGGTAATAGCCACTGTTTGACGATAGCCACTGATTTCATATCCCTCCTGGCAATTGAGTTTTGGGAACATGTCTCTAATGTGGCATGAGATATCTAAAGGGTTTGCTTTGTTACATTTTCTGTAACTTCAAATATCCATCTTGACCGATGTTGATTCAGATAGAGTTATTAGTCGTTTGAAGCGCTAATTGTTCAGCTACATAGGATTTAAGAGACCGTGCAACAGAGTTGTCTGTCTCAAATATGAGATCATTTTCTATACATCATGAAGAATTGTCTCGGTGACGACGGCGTAAGCGTCCCTCATATTGATCTTTTAAGCAGCCGGTAACATTCTGTCGGCCAGGGGCGCTGAGACCGTTAAGTCTGATTGAGGTAGCAACGAAGGAACAAGGTCTCCCTTTCGTTTGGCTAACAAGACTTGGGTGAGGAAATCGAGAATATGTCTACCCTGAGCTTTCAGAGAGGTGGTGACCGTTAACATTCGAGTGACAAATTGACGGCCGCCTTGAGATTGAGACCCAAAACTAGTGCGTCGCCAAATCACAGCGAGTTGCAAGGCACGCTCAGCCGCATTATTAGTCGGTTCAACCTCGTTTGTATAGACGAAGGTCCATAGGGCAGGCTCAACCTTCAGTAACCGTCGACAGGTCCTCACGGTTTTTTCCAATGGAGTCTTCTCTTTCGGTTCAAGCGTTAGCGATGCGGCCTCGTCGAGTACGGCTTTAAAGCCACTGCGTAAATGATTGACCTGGATGATAAACTACTCGCGTGACAAGGTTCCATCTCTGACTCGATGCCACCAGCGAAACAACCGCTTCTGACGACGCAGCAAGGCATCACCAATCTCTTGGGAAGCTCCCGAGCGCTCAGCCATAGCGGTAAAATCGCGTTTCAAATGAGCCCAGCACGGTTGCCTGAGACCGACTAAACACCCCCTCAAAGAAGCTTACTAACGGGGTCACTAATACCCACAGCCATCCCTTGGTTTTCTTGGGGTTCTTGCCGTCTCCATTCCCTTGGGGAAATCCAGTCTCATCACTATGGATCCTCGACTGAGACTGGACATACGTTTTTGCCTCTGCCACAGGGGCTTCGAGTGCCGCACTCAGCTCTTCACGCAAACGACCGATACTGCCACGCGACAATCGCACCTCAAACACCTCATCCATCAGTCGGCAAACCTGACGATAGCTTTGACGATAAGGACCACTCAACAGATTCACGATGGCACTTAAGCGTTCTCCATAACCGGAGGGGGAAACTCCTAACGGTAATCCCGCTCGGGTCATCTCTCCACAGATCGAACAACTCAGCTGATGTAGACGGTATTCAATCACCACAGGTTCAATCGGAGGCAACTCTATCTCTTGATGCCAATGCGGATAGCGATCATCTCCACTCAATACGGTTCCGCAATCATTGCACACCCGTGGCTTCACGTCATAACTCCGCTCACATTCCTCACTAGCCTTGAGCGTACGGACCTGACGAGGAGGAGACTCTGATGACTCTGCTTTTCTACGTTTTTTAGCCTTCTTTTTGCCCTTACCCCCCTGGCCAAACCCATCTGTCGAGTGTGGTTTCGATGAATTGTTCGAGGTCTGATTCAGACGTTCTTCGAGCTGGCTTAAACGCTCGGTTAGCTGCGCTATTTGTTCACCCTGATAGGTTAGACAGTCTACCAATACCGTTACTAATGACTGGATGCTCGGCGGAGTTGCCTCCCAGTCTGCTTTCGGAACCTTAATACCAGCAATTTCGATGTCTTTATCCATCCTCAAAAACCAGCGAACTTCGAAACCCTCATTCCCTAAGTTTTCTTTAATTTTCTGGGACGGTTACCATTTTTGGGATATCCCCGTTGTAGATTGACTAGAACAGAATACCTAAATCTGGTTTTTAAGCTCATAGCGCGGAGCTTGGAGCTTTGAATTAAACTGTCAGCATACATGGCATTTTAATCAATGTGGTGCATCGAATATGTATCCAGGACCTGTTAAAAATGAAGCCTATGTTAGTGGACATAGACTTTCTGATAGTACTCTTGATACGTATCGGATAGCAGCGGACGCCACCAGTCTGTATTTTCTAGATACCACATTAATGTCTGTCGTAATCCTTCTTCTAAGGTGACTGAGGGAGTCCAACCCAGCTCAGTTTTGAGCTTTGTTGCGTCAATGGCATATCGACGGTCATGACCAGGACGATCTTTGACAAAGGTAATTAGATTACGAGCTGGACTGACTGGCAAGTTGGGCGCTAGCTCATCCATCAAATCGCAAATAGTCTCTACGAGGTCAATGTTTTTCACTTCGTTGTTGCCACCAATGGTGTACGTTTGACCTGGTGTTCCTCTGTAGATGACCTTTTCCAGAGCACTACAGTGGTCACGTACATAAAGCCAATCTCTTATGTTTTGACCATCCCCATAAACTGGCAGGGGTTTTCCTAACAAAATGTTGATACACATCAGCGGTATCAATTTTTCTGGGAAATGATATGGACCATAGTTATTTGAGCAGTTGGTAATCAGCGTGGGCAAATTATAGGTGTGATAATAAGCGCGAACTAAATGATCGCTACCGGCTTTTGAGGCAGAATAAGGACTGTTGGGGGCGTAGGAGGTAGTTTCTGTAAATGCTGGATCGTCTTTGCCAAGACTGCCATACACTTCGTCGGTGGAGACATGTAGAAAACGAACATCGGTCCGATCTTGCCAAACATGGCGAGCGCTTTCGAGCAAAGTGAAGGTGCCGACAACGTTGGTTTGTATAAACGCACTGGGGCCGAGAATGGATCGATCAACGTGGGATTCAGCGGCAAAATGGGCAATGGTGTCGATAACGTTTTCTCGGAGCAAAAATTCAACTACGGCGCGATCGCAAATATCTCCCTCAACAAACGTCAAGTTTTGATAGGTAGTTAACGGACTCAGATTGTTCCGGTTGCCTGCATAGGTTAATGCATCCAGGACAACAATATAGTCCGTTGGATAGGTTTTTGCCCAGTGTTGAACAAAGTTAGAACCAATAAAACCAGCTCCGCCAGTGACTAAAAGTCGGCGTGGTTTGCGTGCAGTTGATGAGCCCAAATCAGAAGGTGTCATAAATATAAAAAGAGAATTGACTTAAGCCAGTTCAAGTTGAGAATCATCACCGATCATGAGTCGTAATGCCTTGGGTCGAGGATGAGCTGGTTTGATTTGAGCCCGCTGTCCAATAACGCTATCCACAATCCGCTGGGGAATATCGCTGATGGTTGCGTTTTCTAAAATCACACTATGCTCAATATCGGTTTGAACCATAGAAACACCTTTGGAAATGCTGCTGTAGGGACCAATAAAGCAATGGTCGAGATGACAGTTATCGCCAATAATCACTGGACCTCGAATGGTACAGTTGGTGATCTTTGAACCATAGCCAATTTTAACGCGACCTGCAATAGATATATTGTCATCGACATCGCCATAGCAAGTGGATAAAGGACATTCGTCCAAAATGATCCGATTGGCTTCTAGTAAATCGTCTTTCTTTCCTGTGTCAATCCACCAGCCTTCTAGCTCTAGGTCTTCCACTTTCTTTTGATGGTCAATCAGGGTTTGGATGGTATCTGTGATTTCTGATTCTCCTCGGGCAGAGGGCTGGATCTTTGCGATCGCATCATGGATCGTCGGTTAGCACGGGCATAGCCAGGTGTTGTGGAACCCTCTACATATAAGAAAAAAGGGATGGAATAATAGTCCCGTCTCAATCAAAAAACTTAATTATGATTGTATCGTCTATCGAAGAGATCTGTCAGCAAACACCAGAGTGGTCTGAGCAATGGACCGTGTTTGGAGAAGCCGAAAGCCTGGATGGAAAAGTCTGTGCAGCCTTGCAACTGGGGCTTCTATTTGCTCGACTCCTGGTAGAGACAGACCTAACTCAACGTGCTCAAGCACCTCACCCGTGGCCGGTGTGTTCCGAATGTGGTCGTCGCCTGCGCTCGAAGGGCTTTCGACCTCGACAAATGATGACACTTATTGGTGTGGTGCGGTGAAAGCGTTGAGTTGGGTACTGTCCAATCGGGTGCCGTGGATCGTTATATGCTCCATTGGATGAGGCATTAGGGATTGTTAAACATCAAAAGAGTAGTGATGAATTGGTGCGTCTGGGCTGTTTGTTTAGTATCTTTGTTCCCTATGAGTTAGCGGTTGGTTACTCGGTCAGTTCAGGGGTCTACAGGTCAGTGCCAGCAGTCTCTGAAATTGGGTTGAGCAGCAAGGTCACGTCGCGTTAGCAGAGCTGTCTGAACAATTGTCCCAACACGAAGCTGGCCAAAGCATTGTACCGGAGGTTCTGGATAACACCTTGGGGAACTTACCGCTGTTGATTGGTGCGGATGGGGTGATGGTGCCGATGCGTCCATACCCCAAAACCCCGAAAGGCAAAACGGTTTGGCGAGAGGTCAAAGTCGGCATCTTGACTCGCTTGGGAAAGCGTCTGACACGCTCTGGAGAGTCGGTGTCTCAATTACTGCACCGACGTCTGGTCGCAGTGCTTGGCCCCCTTGAGCGGTTTATCCCGGTCCTCCAACTCGAAGCCCACCGACAATCGATTGATTCAGCCCCTCAGGTCATCTGGATCAGTGATGGGGGACGCGGGTTCTGGCGAGTCTATCGCCAGTGTTTTGCCCAC
>JBCCJR010000034.1:0-22254 GCA_039045805.1 Cyanobacteria bacterium P01_C01_bin.118 | reverse complement strand
TCGCTATCATGCCAACTGCTTTATTCCCAAGAAAAAGCCTAAGAATGGAGAGCTATCTGAGGCAGAGCGAGACTTCAATCGAACGCTCAGTCGTGAGCGTATCTGCATTGAACATGTCAATCGGCGTCTCAAGATTTTCAAACTGCTAGCTCAACGCTATCGCAATCGACGGCGGCGCTATGGGCTGCGGTTCAACTTGATAGCAGCGCTCTACAATTATGAGCTGAACCTTGCTTGCGATAAGCAGCAAAACCTAGCAATTTAGCACATAATCATTTTTGCAAGAGGTCTATTGTTGAGCATTGTCCCGACGCCATTGAGATCGCCGATGTCTTGAAAAATAGCCAAGGATTGCTGGTAATAGTCTAGGGCTTGAGGATAATCCCCCTGATTATCGTAGATGCTGCCAATATTGTTGAGCGTTATCCCGACGCCCTGGCGGTCGCCGATATCTTGACTAATGGCCAACGATTTCTGAAAAAGAGCTAATGCCTCTGGATAGTTGGCTTGGTTATATTGCTCTATGCCTTCAGCATTTAACCGCTCTGCTTCTGCTTGTCTTGAGGTAGCCTGAGCTATGGGTTGTGACTTTGTCTGCAGCAATTCTAATTTTTGCGGTTCCTCTAGTCGATACTGTGACCATATTGGCACCGTTCGTTCTGCCGACACTGCTCGGGCAACTTGGGGGAATAGTAATCCCAGAGCAGTCACTATAAAAAACGTATTCAGAAGCTGACGGGATTGGGGCATTGGTAAAGCTCAGATAAGCGTCAATAACCTGATAAGTATTTTTTACAAGTTAGCCTCTCTCATTTTTACAGCGTTACAGCCAAAATCTCGGAGCCTTTTGATTTCTTTTGTCCCATGGAGCTTATCCGTAAGCATTTATTTACAATCCGTTGCCAATGAGGATAAACGGAGCCCAGAAATAGGGGTGCGACAGCGGTGCAGTACCCGCATCATCGGCCTGGCGCTGGCCAATGATGCGCTCATCGCCGTCAGCTGTCTGATCACTACCGAGTAATGAAAGCTGAGCTTTACGCAACGCATCGGCTTTGGTTTCACCAGCGGCCATGTTTTCGTAAAAACGCTGCATCAGTACGCTGGTGCTGTTGTCATTGACATTCCACAGGGAAGCAACCACTGCCCCTGACCGGTTGGCTTCTAAAAAGTAGGAGCTAAGTCCTGCAATTTCGGTGCCGTCTTCTTGATTTGTTTCACCGAGTGCGGTCTGGCAGGCGGAGAGTACTACCAGGTGCAGATCTTTCAGGCGGCGCGTCATTGTCTCAATTTCAGGAATTTCTAAGCGATAGCCGTCCCCAAGCACAATAAATGACTCCTTTGGTTGTCCTGGGACAAAGGCGGCATGGGTAGCCATATGAAGAATACGATTGCCCCGCAGGTTGTTTTTGAAAGCATCAAGGGTAAAGTCCTGGTTGAGGAATGTCTGACCGGGATAGATGCCATCGCCATCCTGATCCTCAATGATGCCAGCTAGCTCGTCTCGGACAGCGGGTAAAGGGATGAAATCTCCTACAGCTTCAGTTAAACCAAGACCCAGGACATTGGAATCAGTCACTGGGCCAAGGCGATCGTCCATGTCGGTAAAGGTTGTGGATAGCACTGTAGAGACGGTATAGCGCTCTAGCAAATAGTTTTCGCCATTGTAGAGGGCACCCATGGGGATATAGCGAGTGACGCGGTCGTTGACAAACACTAGATGGTCAATATCGTTTTTCTCTAGTTCATCAGCAAGGGGTTGAATGATCCAGCTGTGGAGCTTTTGGCTAGTGGCTTGCAGTTCATCCATGTTACTGGAGCGAGACTTAAGCAAAGCCCCAAATTTTTGCACTGTAGTGGCTAGCTCTCCCTGGCTAACGGGTACCTCGATACTGCCAACGACATCGCCCACGGTGACCCATACCAGCCATAGCTTATCTTCTAAAACAAAGGGATAAACCAGCAGGGAGTTTTGTTCATCAGCTGCATAGGCGTCCAGCAACTCTCGGGCATCAACACTAATGTTGTCGAGATCTTGAAAATTGTTATCGTCACGACGATTAGCTCTAATAGTCTCGACAAAACGACTCAGCTCGGTCTTGTATTGAGCCAGTAAGCTTTGTTGCTGCTTGAGCAGTGTGTTGAGTTCGGCACAGTCATTGAGCTCACACTCCACCACGTTACTCCCCAAAGCAATGAGGCTACCGTGGACATCTACTACAGCTTGTTCTGGGTTACTAAAGCTAATACCATCACTAGCCCATACAGCACGGGTATCGGTAAACTCTCGTAACTCTTCTAATTTCAATAAATCAAGCACCTGCTGGGCTTCAGGAATACGACCTTGTTCAAGTAAGGTCTCAGCAAGGGTTCGATAGGTTGCTTCAACCGTGCTAGCAAATGAATCTTGAAGATCTTGATCGAGAGAAACAAGGCCACTACGAATACGCTCATAGGTATTGACAGATTGCTTGAGCGAGATAATACCTAATTCTGGATCTCCTTGTTCCACATATAATTCGCCAATATTTTTAAAGATCAGTGCCTGGCCTTCACGGTCTTTAAACTCGTAAAAAAGTGGTATTGCTTCTTGATAAAGTCTCATGGCTGGCTCGTGTTGGGATTGAGCACGATAGGTATTACCCATATTCATTAGTACATGAGCCTTTCCCTTTGAATCCTCAATTTGCTCGAAAATCGGCAGGGCTTGATTATATTGGGCAATTGCTTCATCGTATTGCGATAAGAAAGTATAGGCTAGTCCCATCTGAATTCGGGTATAGCCTTCCCCACTGGGGTTTCCAATATCGTTAAAAATTGGCAATGCCTGCTGATAGAGATTAATGGCATCACTATGGCGTGACTGGGAAAAATATACAAAGCCCAAATCCTTTAATGCATCAGATTCTCCCCAACGATTGCCAAGAGAACGAAATAAATTTAGGGCTTTTTGATAGAATTCAATAGATTGATTGTATTGGGCCAGAGAATTGTAAGTTCTACCCAAGTGTAAGTAAGTCCAGGCAACTTGCTTATCGTCTTTAATTTCTTTAAAGAGCTTTAACGCCTTTTCATGTTGTTCTAGTGCAACAGCATACTCTGCTTTTGCATCATATGCTTGGCCTAAGACACTTAGAACCTGAGCCATTCCATTTTTTTGCTGAAGCCTTTCATAAATTTCTAATGCTTGCTTATTAACATCTATTGCCTCATCATTCTTACCAGTTGCAAAGTAAACCAATCCTAAGTAATTTAGTGTCCAGGCTTCTCCATTTTGATCACCAAGAGCCCGATGAAGCCTTAAAGAGTCTTGTAATGTCCTTTCTGCAAGATCGTGTTGTTGATCCCTATATTCTTGGCCACCTTGCTCTAGTAATCTTGCAGCTTCAGCCGGGCTCTCATTAGCTACTTGAGCAGATACTCCAATAGCTGCAGGCAACATTGTTATTGGGGTCAAAAGTAAGCTTAGAAATACTCGGATAAAAATATAGTTTCTCAACATATAATTGTTTGTTAATTATGGATTCTTTAAATCCGATGCAGCCGTGTTACTCAGCAAAAATCTAAAATGTAAAATCTATTACAAATAAGAATTAAGCGATACGTCGCTATTCCAGACCTGCCAAGAGCTTTCATCAGATCTGAAAATTTTTAGATCAATGTTTACTTCGTGGGCTTACCTGAATGATTGTTAAGATAACAGGAAGGGTTTTAACGATTGTCATTAAGCAAAAATAAAAAGTGAAATTTCATAAAATATATCGTCAAAAGAGCCAGGTATTTTCTATGGAATCTCAAGCATTATGGAGTAGTCCATCCTTAATATGAAAGAATCCAAGCTTTTTGACTTCTTCACAATCGAAGTTTCGGATGTTTTCTCAGTTTTGATTTCTTGTAGCAAACTGCCAATTGTATTCAGCAGTTTGTTGCATACATAGCTAACTTATCCATCGGCTTTTTTACAATCCATTACCAATCAAAATAAACGGAGCCCAATAATACGGATGCGACAATAACGTATTCCCCTGCTCCTCCGTCACCCGCTGCCCAATAATCCGCGCCGTATCCGCCACCACCTCATCCCCAGATTCAATCCACATCAACTGCGCCTGTCGCAACGCCTCCGTCTTAGACACCTCACCCATCGCCAAATTTTGATAAAACTCCTGCATCAGCAAACTCGTACTCACATCACTCACCCGCCACAGCGACACCAGCACCGACTCCACCCCATGGTCCAAAAAGTAATAACTCATCCCCTGAATTTCCAATCCCTCATCCTTAGCCCCACCCAACCCCGTCTCACAGGCCGACAGCACCGCCAGATGCACATCCTCCAAATAATCCCCCAAAATCCGAATATCCGGAATCGGCAACCGCTCACCATTACCCAACAGCAAATAAGACTCATCCGAACGCCCCGGCACAAACTCACCATGGGTAGCAATATGCAAAATATTTTGTCCCGTTAACCCATCCCGCAAACTCTCAAACGTAAACGCCTCATCCAACAAACTGGTCCCGTCATAAATCCCTTTTGTATCCTCACCGTCCTCCCGCACAATGCCATCTAGCTCCACCGGCACATAGGGCAACGGATTAAACTCCGCTGTCCCCGCCGAAACCCCAGCCGCCAGAACGCTTATATCTGCTGGAAAGCGATCGCGCCAATCCGTCAGCTCCTCCGACAAAATATGACTAACCCCATATTTCTCCACCAAATACTGCTTCCCATCATAAAGAGCCGCCATCGGCACATAGCGCAGATTACGATCCAGCGCAAATACCAGGTTTTGAATATCACCAGCCGCCAACTCCGCCTCAATCGGCTCAATTAACCAACGATAAAGCTGTTGCCCAGTCTGCTGCAGTGTGGCAATATCCGATCTAGGATTTTGCAACAATTGCCGAAATTGCGCCACCTCATTGGCCAGATCATAACGGCTTACGGAAATCTCTCGACGGCTAACCACCCGCCCCTCAGTGGACCAGAGTAGCCAAAGTTTATCTTCTAAAACTAGAGGAGAAATAATGACTGTACCGGGTTGTTGTTTAATAATCTCTCTAGCCTGTCCAACTAAGTCCTCGGGGTCCAGCAACGCCTGATCAGCCGCCAGCTGCTCACGGATAAAGCTAGACAGTTTATCCACATTACTTTGATAGGCCCGAGCCAGCTCATCTCGCTGGTTACGCAGTTGACTAAGCTGGTCACAGCGGCTCTGCTCACATTGAGATACCGTTTTACCAAACTCCACCAGACTACCGTGGCTACTCAACAACGCCTCCTCCTGGGGTAGCAGGGTAACCCCCTCTGTGGTATCCACCGCCCGCTGATCATCAATGTAATTACGAATTTCCTGGATTTTTAACAGCTCTAAGACCTGCTGCGCTTCCAAAATACGCCCCTGCTCCAGAAGTAAATCTGCCAGAAATCGATAAACCGATTCAACACTCTTAAGATAAGCTTCCTCACGGGCTGGGGGTAGCGTTGCTAATTCATCCCGCAACGATTCACTCACATTGACCGCTTCTTTATAAAACGCGATCGCAAGTTCCGGCTGCTCTTGCTTGACATAAACATAGGCAATACTCTGCAGCGTCGTGCGAACCTGATAGCCCTCACCGGTCTGACGATGTAACGCCAGCGCTTTCTGAAAGGCTGAAATAGCTTCATCTAGCTGGCCTGCATCTCGATAAGCCAGGCCCACCAAATCCCAGGTAATCGCAACTGCGGGCCAATCCCCCAACTCCTCATGAATCACAATCGCCTGGTTATAGGCCACCAGTGCCTGTTCATACTCATTGTCTCTGTAAGCGGCCAGGCCTATTGCAGAATATGCATAAGCTTCTGTTTGTCTATTGTTCGCAGCCTGGGCCGCGGCCAGTTCTTCTTCGGGAGATAGATTAGTTGAAAAGTCCGGCACTTCAAACGAACCAATCCGGTAGTCCAGGATCTGATCTCGCACATTGTCCGCTTCGGTCGATAATGTTGTTCGTTGATCAGCCTCGCCTAAATCCGAAGAAATACTCGCCAGAGCATCTAAGGCCATACTTTCAGTAAACGGCTCGTTAAATTCGCGACCAATGGCCAGGGCTTTTTCTAAGGATGCGATCGCATCTCCATAACGGGCCAGTCTCTCATAGGTCTTGCCAATATCAAGATAGGCATAGCCCAGAGAGCGTTTCTCTTCTAACGTTGCCAGGGGGTGCTGATGCATCGACCCATAGATATCTTTTGCTTGCAGATAGTCGTCTAAAGCAGCTGTATAATTGCCCCGCTGATAAAAGATATCTCCCCGTGCCAGTAGGGCTTTTCCCACCAGATACGGAGCACCTAAAATGTCTCCATAGGATGTTTCAGCCAGAGTTTTATAAGTAGTTAGCGCCTGATCATACAGCGTAAACGCATGATCATATCGACCAACTGTCCAATAGCTATCCCCTAAACCCAGCTGGTACTCAGCCGCTTGCCAAGCATCTCCTGCCGACTGTGCTGCCGCAATCGCCTGTTGCCAAAAATCAAAACCCTGTCCCTGAGTTTCCACCTCAGTCTGCAGACCCACATCAGCCGGTTCGGCCACTCCATAGCTATCACTGATTCTCTTTAAGACCGGCCCTACCCAGTGGTCGTACCTTAAATCTTGCAAGGTGGTCAATGCCTCTTGACAGTAAGGCAACGCGGATTGAGCCAACCCTACAAACGAGTAGGTTTCACATAGATAAAATTGAGTAAAAGCGGCATCCGTTGTATTCTCTAGACGTTGATACTCACTGTGAATTGCCTCTAAATCTTCAACAACATTCGTCAACGTGATAAAAGCATTATCAAAGTCTTGTTGAGAGAATTGAAAGAGACCAACATTACGCTGCCGTAGTACAAGATCACGCCTATGTTGTAACCTTAGCTCGGGCGAGCCTTCCAAGGCAGGATTATTGACTAAGGTTTGATAGTGGGAAATGGCCGTCTCAACAGATGCTAGAGCTGTAGAGTAATCTGCTTGAAGATAGTGAAATGAGGTTTGGTTACGACTGATTTCAGCCTGTAGTCTTTGATATTGATACGTTGGCCTATCTGGAATTACCTGCAGCAAAGCCTCAGCTTCTGAAGTATGTGCGTAAGCAATTGTTTCGCGTCCAAACAGTAGATAAATGTAGGCTAGCTCAGTCAGGACTTCAGCTTTCCCCAGGGCATCATCGACTTCTCGATACTTAGCCTGAGCCTGTTCCAAATAAGGGATAGCATCTATAAACTGTCGCAGTTGGCGATAAAGACGACCGATTTGGTAGGCGGATTGGGCTTGTTGTAAGGCTGTACTTTCTGAATTGGTAAGCACAGTTTTGTAGGTTGCGATCGCATCTAACCATTGGCCCTGACGCTGCTGAGTCTGGCCTTGGGCCATAGCATCGTCTACAGCGAGAGCAACTGATATGGTGTGGGAGCTTGCTGGGTTGGCCCACACTGCTATGGACTGAGCAGAGAAACCAACAGTTATTAGAACCGTAGCGAGTAGTCCAGTTGCTATCCTTGCCATATTGGTTTACTCCCAGCAAGATCGTTGGCTTCCTTAAAGAATTTAACTGGCTTGAGGGACAGTTACTGTATTTAGGTCGGCTGGGTTTACAATCCGTTGCCAATTAAAATAAACGGTGCCCAGTAGTAGGGGTGGGATAAAGCCGTCGTTCCCTGATCCTCCGCTTGTCGCTGGCCGATAAGGCGAGCATCACCGTCAGCTGTCTGATTGCTACCGAGTAAAAAAAGCTGAGCTTTGCGCAGTGCGTCGGCTTTAGTTTCGCCTGCAGCTAGATTTTCGTAAAAGCGCTGCATTAATAAGCTGGTACTGCTGTCATTAACGGACCACAGAGATGCGATCACTGCCTCTGCTCGGTTGGCCTCTAAAAAGTAGGAGCTGAGTCCTGCAATTTCGTTACCG
Organism: Cyanobacteria bacterium P01_C01_bin.118; assembly: GCA_039045805.1. Taxonomy (GTDB): domain Bacteria; phylum Cyanobacteriota; class Cyanobacteriia; order Phormidesmidales; family Phormidesmidaceae; genus Leptothoe. The sequence goes on along the minus strand of JBCCJR010000034.1, from coordinate 14,323 downwards.
TCTTCTTGATTGGTGCCGCCCAATGCGGTCTGACAGGCAGACAGAACTACCAGGTGCAAGTTCCGCAGGCGTCGCTGCATGGTCTCAATGTCAGGAATTTTCATGCGGTTGCCATCACCCAGCACAATGAAAGACTCCTCTGGACGACCGGGTTCAAAGGCGGCATGGGTGGCTACATGGAGAATGCGATTGCCCTGGACATTGTTTTTGAAGGCATCAAAGGTAAAGTTCTGGTTGAGAAATGTCTGACCGGGATAGATGCCATCGCCATCCTGGCCTTTGATGATGCCTGCCAGTTCATCGCGGACAGCAGGTAACGGGTTAAAATCCCCCACTGCTTCGGTTAGCCCCAGACCCAATACATTGGAATCGGTAACCGAGTCGAGACTCTCACCCATATTAGTCGCCGCTGGCGATAGCACCGTAGAGATGGTGTAGTTCTCTAGCAAATAGTTTTCACCATCGTGCAAAGCACCCATGGGAATGTAGCGGGTAACGCGGTCATTGACGAACACCAGATGGTCAATATTATTTTTCTCTAGCTCGGTAGCGATAGGTTGAATAATCCAGCTATAAAGCTTTTGGCTGGTAGCCTGGAGTTCTGTAATGTCACTGGAGCGAGATTTTAGCAAAGCTCCAAACTGTTGTACCGTAGTCGCCAGTTCTGCTTGACTAACAGGTACCTCAATACTGCCAACCACATCCCCTACGGTGACCCACACCAGCCACAGCTTATCTTCCAGCACAAAAGGATACACCAACAGAGCTTTTTGCTCATCTGCAGCATAGGCTTCTAATAGCTTTTGAGCATCGCCACTAACGTTATCAGGATTTTGAAAAACATCATCATCTCGACGATTAGTGTTAATAGCGTCAACAAACTGCGCTACTTCGTTATTGTATTGCTCCAGTAGGCTTTCTTGTTGCTGATACAGTCTATTTAGGTCAGTACAATTATCACGCTCACACTCCACTACTTTATTGCCCAAAGCAACCAGGCTACCGTGGGCATCGGCAACTGTCTGCTCTGGTTCACTCAAACGGATACCATCGCTAGTCCATGTGGCACGAATATCAGTAAATTCTCGAAGTTCCTCTAGCTGCAATAGATCCAGCACCTGCTGCGCTTCTGGAATGCGACCCTGCTCAAGCAATAGATCGGCCAGCGCACGATATTTTCCAGAGACCGTTTCCGTATAGCTTTGCTGTAACTTTTGGGAAAAATCTCGATTATTGGTTCGAACTCGTTCGTAGTTATTAATAGCCTGCTTTAGGAAAACAATCGCTAGTGTGGGCCGCTCTCTCTGCTGAAACCATTCGCCAATATTTGCCAGTAAGCGCGCCTCTAGCTCAGGGATACCAATCTCTTTTGCAATACTCAGCCCCTGCTGATAGTAGTCTAACGCCTGCTGGTAGTCATTCTGACTTTCGTAGATACCAGCAATATTATTGAGTGAAATACTTTCACCTTCACGATCGTTAATCGCTTGTCGGATAGCTAGAGAGCGTTGATAGTAGTCTAGCGCTTGTGAGTAATTGGCTTGGTCGTCGTAAATAGAGCCAATGTTATTTAGAATTGAGCCAGTATTATTACGATCGCCAATGTCTTCAGCAATCGTCAATGCCTGCTGATAATAATCTAATGCTTCGGTATAGTCTTCCTGTCGAGAATAAACAGTGCCGATGTTGGTAAATACTTCTCCTATACCCCGACGGTCACCAATCTCTTGCCGAATAGCCAAGGATTGCTGATAGTAGTCTAATGCCTGAGGATAGTCTCCCTGACTAAAGTAAATGCCACCGATGTTACTGAGCGCTTCTCCTGTACCCCGACGGTTGCCAATTTCTTGTCGGATAGCCAAGGATTGTAGGTAATAGTCTAGAGCTTGAGGATAATCTCCCTGATTACTAAATACAAAGCCAATATTACTTAGCACTTCTCCTTCGCCTCGACGGTCAGCAATCTCTTGCCGGATAGCTAAAGATTGCTGATAGTAGTCCAGCGCCTGAGAATGATTGCTCTGAATGTTGTAAATAAAGCCAATGTTGTTGAGTAATGAGCCTACACTACTGCGGTCTCCAAACTCTTGCGATATTGCTAGGGCCTCTTGATAATAGTCTAGGGCTTGTAAGTGTTCCCCTCGGTTACTGTAGATTGAACCAATATTATTTAAGGTAGAGGCAGTATCACGACGGTTGTCAAGCTCTTTATAAATTGCCAGCGCTTGCTGATAGTAATCTAATGCTTGTGAATATTCGGCCAGTTTTTCATAGGCAAAGCCCATATTATTGAAGACTATACTTTCACCTTGGCGATCGCCCAGCTCTTGGCGAATTGCTAAGGCCTGCTGATAGTAATCTAACGCTTGGGCATAGTCATCCCAACTGCTGTAAATGGTGCCAATATTGCTAAGGACTACACTTTCACCTTGGCGATCGCCCAGCTCTTGGCGAATTGCTAAGGCCTGCTGATAGTAATCTAACGCTTGGGCATAGTCACCCCGACTGTCATAGACAAAGCCAATATTATTAAGCGATTCTGCAATACCATAACGCTCGTCAATGTCTTGTCGTATGGCCAGAGATTGTTGAAAAAGTTCTAAGGCTTCCAAATAGTTTGCCTGATTCAGCAGACTATTTCCGGCTGTGTTGAGTTGGTCTGCTTCTGATGCCAATATTTCAGGAGTATCTGCAGAAACTGCTTTAACCGTCAGGCTGTAGGAACCCTGTTGAGCAGAATTAAAGCTAGTGGCTACAACTCTGTAGCTCCCTGGTCCAGGTAAAACAATCGCAAGCTGAGAGTTGGTTGTACCCTTGAAATCATCATTGGTAGCAATGACTTCATCAGAATTTAGCAGAAATAGTAACGTATCAAATGCTTCACTATCTAGAGTGATCAGCACTGGTCGCTCTGCTTCTGTTTGAAGTGGGTACTCATCATAGAGTCGACCATTTTCTAGCTGTGTATCTCCCGGTTCCAGGGAGCCATCTACCTGTAGAAGTACCGCATCTGTTTGCGCAAGACTGGGAATTGAAAAAAACGAAAAGAATCCAAATGTAGCGAGGAACCCGACTAAAAAACGAAGATTCATAGAAGCCTTGCCAAACATCATCCAAGCTACAGTTCATTACATCAAATTTGATTACTACAATTCCGCCCTTGATCAAAATTGTATTTACAACCCGTTACCGATCAAGATAAACGGAGCCCAGAAATAAGGATGCGCTAGCGATGAAGCCCCTGATGCTGCCTCTTGTCGCTGACGGATAATCCGTTCATCACCCCCACCAGCCTGGTCACTGCCCAGCAGCGATAGCTGAGCGTTGCGTAGGGCATCGGCCTTGGGCTCACCAGCGGCTAGATTTTCATAAAAACGCTGCATCAGCACACTAGTGCTTTGGTCATTTACAGACCACAGAGATGCAACCACCGTCTCTGCCCGGTTAGCCTCTAGAAAATAGGAGCTAAGGCCCGTAATCTCGGTGCCATCTTCTTGGTTGGTGCCTCCCAATGCAGTCTGACAGGCAGAAAGGACTACCAGATGCAGATTTCGTAGACGACGCTGCATTGTTTCAATGTCAGGGATTTTCATGCGGCTACCATCACCCAGCACGATAAACGACTCTTCGGGGCGTCCTGGCTCAAAGGCAGCGTGGGTGGCTACATGAAGAATGCGATTGCCCTGGACATTGTTTTTGAAGGCATCAAAGGTAAAGTCCTGGTTGAGAAATGTCTGACCGGGATAGATGCCATCGCCATCCTGGCCTTTGATGATACCTGCCAGCTCATCGCGCACTGCAGGTAAGGGATTGAAATTTTCTACAGCTTCGGTTAGACCAAGGCCCAAGACATTGGAGTGGGTCACTGAATCCAGACGATCGCTCATATCAGTTGCACCAGGTGCCAGTACTGTAGAAACGGTATAGCGTTCTAACAGATAGTTTTCGCCATCGTAAAGAGCCCCCATGGGGATATAGCGAGTGACACGATCGTTGACGAATACCAGATGGTCGATGTTATTTTGCTCCAGTTCTGCAGCGATGGGTTGAATGATCCAGTTATGGAGTTTTTGACTGGTAGCCTGTAGTTCATTTAAGTCACTAGAGCGAGAGTTTAACAAGGTGCCAAACTGTTGCACTGTGGTTGCCAGCTCTCCTTGACTAACAGGAACCTCGATACTGCCAACTACATCACCCACGGTGACCCATACCAGCCATAGCTTATCTTCTAAAACAAATGGATAAACCAGTAGTGTGTTTTGCTCATCGGCGGCATAGGCTTCCAGAAGTGCTTGGGCATCGCCGCTAATGCTGTCAGGATCTTGAAAAATGGAATCATCACGGCGATTAGTCCTGACAGCCTCAACAAAACGTTCCAATTCGGCGTCATACTGAGCTAACAAATTTTCTTGTTGCTCATAAAGAGTATCGAGCTCGGTACAGTTGTTACGTTCACACTCTACCAGTTTGTTACCTAGAGCAATCAGGCTACCATGGGCATCAGCTACAGTTTGCTCCGGTTCACTTAGGCGAATACCGTTGCTGGTCCATACGGCACGGGTGTTAGTAAACTCTCGAAGTTCTTCAAGTTTTAATAAATCGAGCACCTGTTGGGCTTCAGGAATGCGCCCCTGGTCCAGCAATAGTGTGGCAAGGGTACGATAGTTGTCTACAACAGTATCGGTATATGTCTGCTGCAGATCCTGAGAAAGCGTTTGATTATTAGTGCGAATTGTTTCGTAAATGTTAATGGCCTGTTTGTAAAAGACGATGGCCTGATTTGTTTCACCTTGATCTTCAAACCAGTCGCCAATGTTGGCCAGCACTTTACTTGCTCCCGCCTGCTCACCAGTACTTTGAAAAATGGCCAGCGATTGCTCGTAATAGTTCAGTGCTCGATCGTCATCACCTAAATTGTCGTAAAGGTTGCCGATATTGTTAAGGGTAAATGCCTGACCACCAAGGTCACCAATATCCTGACGAATGGTTAGCGATCGCAAATAATAGTCCAGACTTTGCTCAGGATTACCCTGGTCGGCATAAAAACTACCAAGATTATGGAGCACCTGGGCAAGGCCGTTACGTTCACCAATAATTTGATAGATGGTTAGCGATCTCAAATAATGTTCTCGTGCTTGTTGATTACTGTTTTGGCTAGCATAGAGTCCGCCGATATTATTAAATAATAGCGCTTCACCATGGCGGTCTCCTGTTTCCTGATGGCTTGCAAGGGCTTGTTGATAGTAGTCTAACGCCCGGTCTGTGTCACCCAAGTGAGAGTAGATACCACCAATATTATTCAGTGATGTACCCATGCGTTGCCGGTTACCGGTCTCCTCCAAAATAGCCAGACTTTGCTGGTAATAGTTGAGGGCCTGACCATAGTTACCCTGACGCCCATAAATAAAGGCAATATTATTCAGCATAACGGCCTCACCCGGACGATTCCCAATAGATTGAAGAATCATCAGGGCCTGTTGATAATAATCTAACGCCTGCTCGTAATCATCTAAAAGAGAGTAAATATAACCAATATTATTTAGCGATGCACCAATCCCACTGGTATCATCAATAGCTTGGTGAATCGACAATGCTTGCTGATAGTAATCTAGGGCTTGTTCATAGTCTCCCTGGTTATCATAGACACCACCAATACTGTTAAGAGATTCACCTATACCATCTTGATCACCAATATCTTGCCGAATGGCCAAGGCTTGTTGAAAAAGCTCTAGAGCATCGCCATAGTTAGCCTGGTTAAATTGACTTTTCCCTTGGGCGTGCAGCTGATTTGCCTTTGTCTGACGTATGACAGGATCGCCAGGTGTGGTTGCGGTGACAGTCAGGCGATAAGGTCCTTGGCCTGGTCTATTGGCAGTAACCGCATTAGCTCCGAGCAGATAGGTTCCTGTCTCAGGCAATACGATACCGATTTTTGAATCCGTACTGCCATCGGCATCATCATTGTCAGCTAATATTTCTTCGTTACTCCCCCATAGCAACAGGTAGGTGTCAAAGGCATCACTTTCTAGGGTGATAACAACTGCCTGACCCGCTTCTCCTACAAATGAGTATTCGTCGATAAAACTGCCATCTCTCAGCTGGCCATCTCCTGATTCCAGGGTGCCTTCTCGCTGCAATAGTGGTGCTTCTGTTTGTGCCCAGCTGGGGGTTGAAATGATTGGCAGGAAGCTAGTAGTTGCCAGAAGCCATGGTAAAAAATGCAGATTCACAGAAGCCTCCCCCAAACATCACCCAAGCTATCGTTAATTACACCAAATCCAGTCACAATAATGCCAATGCAAAACGGATACCTCTGTAGGGGCTAGCCTTGTGGGGTTCGGCTGCGCTCACCGTCGAAGCCCTACGCCTTGGGATACCTGCCGCCATTAACCAATAATCCCGGTCTACAATCCATTGCCAATTAGGATAAACGGTGCCCAGTAGTAGGGATGACTGAGCTGACTATGGATCGCTTCAGCATCGGCTGGGCGCTGACCAATAATGCGTGCATCGCCGTCAGCAGTTTGGTCACTACCAAGTAATGAAAGCTGGGCTTTGCGCAGAGCCTCAGCTTTGGTGTCACCTGCAGCCATGTTCTCATAGAAGCGCTGCATAAGTACACTGGTGCTCCCGTCGTTGACTGACCAAAAGGAAGCAACTACAGCCTCTGCTCGGTTAGCTTTCAAAAAGTAGGAACTGAGCCCCGTAATCTCAGTGCCGTCTTCTTGATTAGTGCCGCCCAATGCGGTCTGACAGGCAGACAGAACTACCAGGTGCAGGTTACGCAAGCGGCGCTGCATGGTCTCAATGTCAGGAATTTTCATGCGGCTGCCATCGCCCAGCACGATAAATGACTCCTCTGGGCGACCGGGTTCAAAGGCGGCATGGGTAGCTATATGGAGGATGTGATTACCCTGCACATTGTCTTTAAACGCATCAAAGGTAAAGTCCTGGTTGAGAAAGGCCTGACCGGGATAAATTCCATTGCCATCCCGGCCTTTGATAATGCCAGCAAGTTCATCACGAACAGCGGGTAACGAGTTAAAGTTCTCCACCGCTTCGGTTAGCCCCAGTCCCAATACATTGGAATTGGGGACTGGACCTAGACGAGCGCCCATGTCAGTAGCAGCTGGAGATAGCACCGTAGACACGGTGTAGTTTTCTAGCAGGTAGTTTTCACCGTCGTAAAGGGCACCCATGGGAATATAGCGGGTGACGCGGTCGTTGACAAATACTAGATGATCGATGTTGTTGGTCTCTAGCTCAGCAGCAATGGGCTCAATAATCCAGCTGTAGAGCTTTTGGCTGGTGGCTTGTAGTTCTGCGATATCACTGGAGCGAGATTTGAGCAGGGCACCAAATTGTTGCACTTTAGTGGCCAGCTCGCCCTGACCAACGGGCACTTCAACACTGCCGATAACATCGCCTACGGAAACCCATACCAGCCATAATTTGTCTTCTAAAACAAACGGATATACAAGCAGGGTGTTTTGTTCTTCTAAGGCATAAGCATCCAGCAGTTTTTGGGCATCGCCGCTAATGCTGTCAGGATTTTGGAAAATGTCATCATTCCGACGATTAGCTCGAATAATCTCGACAAAACGAGCCACTGTAGTATTGTATTGAGCTAGTAAGCTTTCTTGCTGAGAATAAAGCGTGTCAAGATTTGTACAATTGTTACGCTCACACTCGACTACTTTGCTACCCAAGGCGATCAGGCTCCCATGAGCATCGGCTACAGTTTGTTCTGGCTCACTCAAGCGGATACCATTGCTTGTCCATACGGCACGAGTATCGGTAAACTCTCGCAACTCTTCTAACTGTAATAGATCGAGGACCTGCTGTGCTTCAGGAATACGGCCCTGTTCAAGTAGTAAATCAGCTAATGTACGATAATTGTCAGCAACAGTCTCAGTGTAACTTTTCTGGTCTTCTAGAGAAAGTTCTTGGTTATCCGTACGGATTGTTTCATAGGCATTTACAGCCTCTTTTAAAAAAAGAATTGCCAGGTCAGGATTATCTTGAGTTTCAAACAAAAGGCCAATATTGGCTAAAGTTAGAGCTTCTGTGGCACGATCGCCGATCTCTCGCGTTATTACCAGACTTTGAGTGAAATAGTCTAACGCCTCTGAATATTTCCCTGACAAACGATGATGTATCTTGCCAATATTGTTGAGAACTAGGACTTCACTAGCGCGATCGCCTAGCTCCCTAGCGATTTCCAGACTTTGCAAATAGGAATCTAGTCTTCTAGAGTAGCCTACAAACGAACGATTTATATTACCAATATTGTTGATAATTCGGGCCTCAGTAGCACGATCTCCGATCTCCCTTGCAATTACCAAGCCTTGATTATAGTAATCTAGTGCCTCTGAATAGTTCTCCAACGACTGATGCACAATACCGATGTTGCTAAGAGCTCGAGCCTCAGTGATTCGAGCCTCAGTGATATGAGCGTCGATTTCTCTTACAATCATCAAACTTTGGTTGAGGTAATCCAGTGCCTCCGAATAGTTTCCCAGGAATTGATGCACAATACCAATATTGTTAAGAGCTTGAGCTTCAAGAGAACGGTCTCCACTTTCCCTAATAATTATCAAACCTTGGTTGTAATAGTTCAGTGCCTCTGAATAGTCTCCTGATACACGATGTACCTCGCCAATGCTGATGAGGGTTGGGGCTTCATCAGCACGGTCACCAATATCTCGTTTGACCGCCAAACTTTGGGCATAATAATCTAGGGCCTCTGAATAGTTCCCCAATAATTTGTTCATAACGCCAATATTGTGAAGAGTCTTAGCTTCACCGGTGCGGTCACCAATATCTTGATAGATAGCCAACGCCCTTTGAAAGGTAGTCAGTGCCGCCCGCCAATTACTACGTATGGCTTGCTCCTTACCTTCAGCTCTTAACTGATCTGCTTCTAATTGTCTTGGGTCAGCCTGAGCTATTTGCTTTAATTTAGTCAGTGATAAATCTAGTTCTAGCAATTCTTCCAGATGATATTCTGACCATACTGGATCAGATTGATCTATCAATACTGCTCGGGCAACCTGGGGAACTATTAACCCTAGGATCGTCACCAGAAAAAACGTATTCAGAAGCAGACGTGATTGGGACATTTGAAAGCTAAGGGGCGATGACTTAATAAGCATTTTTTATACATTAGCCTACAGACTTCTTACAGCGTCATAATCATAATTTCGGAATGTTAGCTTCGACTTCCAACCCCGCCAACCAAACTTCAATCGTCTCCAACCACCCCTCATCAACCTCCAACACCCCGTACAACACCTGCGCCATCCCCAACCGTCGCCGCACCAAATCCTCATCCTGCCGCGCCGCCGCCACCATCGCCAGCCCAACCCAGCCCTCAGCCCGAGTCCTCACATCACCATCCTCATCCGCCAGCGCCGCCGCCGCCCCAAAGTGCGTCTCCGCCAGCCCATACAGACCCACCCGCAAATAACTCTCCGCCAACAACCGCTGCATCTCCGCCGAAGCGCCCCCGGCCTCAACCACCGGTCGCAGCGTACTAATCACCTCCCAAGACAATTCCTGCTCCAGCTGCCCATAGGCCAACAACAGCGCATCATCCATCGGCCCTGCAGCAACAACCTCACCCCGTTTCTCCGCCGCCAGCCCCTGAAACGCTACATCATAGTGCAGCCCATCCCCAACCATCACCTGCAACCGATATCGCCCCCCCGGCTCAAACCCAGGCCCGTCATACACCAGACTGTTACCAGATACTACAGACTCCCATAGGACCGTCTCCACCAGCTCCGGCTGCACAAACGTAAACTCATCTGCCGACTCCGGCTGCACAAACTCCAGCTGCAATAGCTGCACCTGATACTCATCCACACCCGCTAATCCAGGCCAATAAAACCTCGGCACCGTCCCCAACACCTGAGGCATATAAGGAAACTCTCCCGCCAGCAGCTGCAACAAATCATTCTCATTACGCGGATCCGTCGACCGAACCAAATCCGGACAAATCACCCGCATCCCCGAACGCCGTCCCGCCGTTGCTCGTCGCTGTGCTCCGCTGGGACACTGCACCCGCACCCGCGCCCGACGACTGGGAATAATCGCATCCCCCGGATTTAGCTGGGTGCCGACTCGTCCTTGTTGATAGCCAGAACTGCCGCGTCGCTGCACTTGCACAGTGCCTCTCTGAATGCTAATGATGCGGGCAGAGGCGAGCGCTACGGTAGGAAGAAGTCCTTGTAGTATGAGTAGAAAGGAGAGAATACTTAGGTTGCGGTAATGGAGAAGAGGGGGTTGGCTAGGTATTTTGGAACATGGCAAGTGTTTTGGATGCCCCCAACCCCCCAATTCTAGGGGCTTTGAGTTCGTACTCTCCCATGAGTTTTGTTGGAAATTATTCTCTGAAGCCCCCAAGGTTGGGGAAACCCCAGTATGCCTAATTGGGAAAACACGGGTATTTCCATAAGAGGGGGCCTGAACACCCCCTGCCTCATCACCAACCGCCACCATCCTCCCCTTTAGAAGGGGAGGTGCCGAAGGCGGAGGGGTCCCGACCAATAGCGCAAGTATCGAAGACCCCTCCCTGACGGTTCCCCTTCTATTACGCCTTTGGCGCATGCCCCTTGGGCTATAGGGGAACCACTTATCGCCAAGCCCCTTAAATCGATCGAACCCTTCCTTACGCATCTCCTTAACCCATCATTCACCAGTCTCTTCTATATCCTCAGCCTGTAGTCTCTGCTCATAAATCCCTAACCATGTATCTTCGTCAGGGTAGCCCGGATTCGCCTCGCCCACACAGGTTTGCCAAGCCCCATCGGCTTCATCTGACAGTTCCTGCGCATCTAACACTTGAGCCATCAAACAATAGGCAGCCCCGCGATGTAGCTCCTCCTGAGAATCTGGAGGCAGTGCCTCAGCCAAAGGAATTAGCTCTTCTTCTAAAACCAAAATTGCTTCATCCAGATTTGTTTCAGCATCTAAATAGCGCGCCTGTCCCAATCGCGCCCAGCCTAGATTCTTAAGCAGCCTATACTTGACCTTTGCAAACTCCAGGGTTGGTTCTGCTGCATCCTTCAAGACTTCTTCAGTACCTCGAAACAAATAATCAACCGCCGCCCGATAATCTTCTTGTAGAATGTACAGCCGCCCTAAATTGTTATTCGCCTCTAACCAGGTTTGTAAATCAACCACATCAGGTCCTCTCTCCACCACAAACTGATACGCCTCGATCGCATCTCCCTGTTGTTGTAAATCTTCATACAACACCCCCAGGTTGTAGTACGCCTCCCCATAGTCAGGACTCAGGTTAAGGGCCACCTGATAGTTCTGCAACGCACTGGCCAAACGATCCGCCTCGTAATCTCGCAATCCCCAGCCGTTATACCAGGTGGCAAACCAGGGCATCGATCCATGGATGCCTGCCACCCCAAGTAAAACAACACCCGCCGCACCACAGCTCCATTCTTGCCAATGGTACTCAGGCACTCCGCGCCGCTTTAAAATCTGCTCCCAGGCTTTCCGACCCGAGTCCGTCAACGCCCCCTTTCCCACAATCAGCGTCATCACACTCTGAGCCGCCACCGCCAAGGTCCCCGCCGAAGCGATGCCGCCACTCCAAAACCGCGATGCTGTATTCAAAATCAAACTGGCCGATACTGTCAAAAATGCCACCGATAGACCATTCCACAGCCAGTCATAGCGGTTTTGTCGCTTAGCATCCTTCGCCGTTGGATACCACCACCAAGCATCGGACTCCGGTTGATAGGTACCTCGCCAGCGTCCCAGATCCGATGCTTGGCTAATGGAATCTTCGTAGGACTTTAGCTGGGCGTCTAACTGATCCAGACGGACTAAATCCGCCGCATTTAGGGTGCCATCTTTGAGGTCATTTTGGATGCGATCGCGTACCAGCAACGTTGCCAAAATAGCCTGGGGCTCACAGCCAGATTGCCCCAAAGCAGCAACCGCTTGTTCGTACTGTCCTAGCAAACCATGCAGCGATTCGTCAGCAGAGCCTTCATCAAACATAAGCAACCCCTGGTTCCCACAAAATAGTCCGATGAAATACCCCCCAGGGCAATACCTTTTTGAATTCGGAATTCGGAGTTCGGAATTCAAAAACCCGCCTACGGGCGAATAAACTCCGATGGGCGGCGGAAATTCTGAACGGGATCGTTCCGGAGGGCCTGCACCATATAATCTCGCCAGATGGGAGCAGCATAGCTACCCCCGGTAGCACCACGACCCATGGGCGTATAATCATCATTACCTACCCAGACTGCAACAGACAGCTGGGGCACATAGCCTACAAACCACACATCTCGCTGCGAATCGGTGGTGCCTGTCTTACCCGCTGCCGGTCGGCCAATGCGGGCGTTGGTTGCGGTACCTCGCTCAATCACACCGCGTAATACATCGGTTAGGGCCGCTGTCGCCCAGGGATCTAGCACCAGCTGTGGCTTAGGAGTATTGTCCAGCAGCACATTGCCATCGCTGTCCGTCACCTGAGCAATCAAAGTTGGATCGGAGTGCCAGCCATTGTTGGCAAAGGTGGCATAGGCCCCCGCCATTTCCATCGGTGTTAGATCCACAGACCCCAATGGCAGTGAAATAACCGGATCCATAGGGCTTTCAATCCCGAGGGTGCGGGCGACATCAATCACCCGAGGAATTCCCACTGCCTGCCCTAGTTTAACGGCAGGAATATTGCGAGAAAGTTCTAACGCCCGACGGATAGGCATGCTACCCATAAATGAACCACCGTAGTTTTTAGGAGAATAATAGCCGGAGCCATCTGGATAGGTAACCGGGGTATCGCCAATAATGCTGGCTGGAGTGTATCGTCCTGAAGCAAATGCGGCATAGTACACAAACGGCTTAAAGGCGGAGCCAGGCTGACGGCGAGCCTGCACCGCTCGATTAAATTGGCTGCTCTCATGATCTACGCCACCAACAATGGCTTTGACATAGTGGGTGCGGGGGTCAATGGCCACCAGGGCAATTTGATCCGCCACAGCACCGCTGCCAAAACGATTGACATGGGCTGATTTAACCGTCTGTTTGGCGATATTTTGTAGCTTAAAGTCAATGGTTGTCTGGACCCGCATACCACCTTTGACCACCGCCTCCTGGCCAAACTGTTCCTGCAGTTCCTGGACAACGGCTTCGGTAACGTAGGGAGCCTTACTGGAGAGAAAAGAAGTGACTTTTCCTAACCGCAGGGGCTGCTTTTTAGCGGCTTCCGCTTCAGCGGTGGTAATCCACTTAAGCTTTTCCATACGCGCCAGGACCAGGGACTGTTCTCGCTTGGCAGCTTGATAGTCTGCAAATGGGCTTAACCCTTCAGGAGCCTTGATTATGCCTGCCATCATCGAGGCTTCGGCTAAGGTAAGATCTTTGGCAGATTTGTTGAAGTAGCTTTGGGCTGCGGTCTCTGCACCGTAGGTGTTGTGGCCCCAGTACACCTGGTTGAGATACATTTCGAGAATTTCATCCTTCTCGAAAATCTGCTCCAGGCGCAACGATAGAACCACCTCTGCCACCTTTCGACTGATGGCCTGCTGAGGGGTCAAAAACAGGTTTTTAATCAACTGCATTGTAATGGTGGAACCACCCTGGGTAGTGTCGCCAGCCTGCACGTTTGCCACAAAAGCTCGACCAATACCCACCGGGTTGATACCGGTGTGGACATAAAAGTCACTGTCCTCCACTGCCAGCACCGCTCGCTTTAGGTGAGGAGAAATCTCATTGAGATCAACTACCTCGCGGTTGGCCTCGTCGTGGAGGCTATCTAGCAGATTGCCCTCCATATCGTAGATATAGCTAGTTTCAGTGGGGATATAGTTACGCAGTGCTCGCACATCGGGCAGGTTACGAAAACTAATGGCCAAACCCACTAAACCACCGGCTGCGATCGCACTACACAGCATGGTTGCCGTCAGCAGTGTTGCACCGCTAATTTGCAGCACATCCTGGATATGTTTTAGCAGCTTAGGCTCACCCGTAAACTGCAGAGGAACTCGGGTTTGACGAATCGTATTAAATGCCACGGGTACGCTATATCCTTAATGGAAATACAGGGCAAGCCATAGATTATAAGGCGTTGCTGCTCATCGGTATGACTTCATCTGAGAGATGCCAATGTACGGCATTTCTAACAGATCAAACACCCTTCTAAATCAGCAATCGCAATTATAAAGCCGTTGCCATAAAAAGAAGCCAAATCACATCCAAATTAATTAAACACTTATATTTTTCGATAGAAAAACTGGCATTTTAGGTGTGAGTAAAGCTGATGTTTAAAGGCCGATCCAGACTGCCCAACTTT
>JBCCJR010000033.1:0-22400 GCA_039045805.1 Cyanobacteria bacterium P01_C01_bin.118 | reverse complement strand
GATTGCACCCAATAAAGGCAATGACAGCCCCCCAATCTGCACATAGGCACTGCCCGCCAAAGCACTGTCACCTTTAACCATACAGCCAATGGCCAATAGCAATCCTGACGCAGAGACGCCAGCAATCAGATAGCGGGAATTCCGATGAATCCAGGTGGTCGGTTGTTTACGTTTACGTGGCATATGTCAAATAGATGTCTAAATTGTGGTATTACGTTGCCTGTTAACCGTCTATCAAACCCCTGGTAAGGGCATTGCATGCAATGCCCTTACCAGGAGGCCTAAAACTCACTACGTTCCCTCAATCGCATAGGCCAAACTCTGTAACTCTGCTGTCGGCAAGTCTGCCACTAAGGCGTAGAGATAATTCTCATCACGCCACAGAACAACACCAGTACCATCCGGCTGCTGCAGTGTTAGCTGAGCTGACTGAAATTCAGGAAACTCTTCTGCGGCTACATCTAGCTGATAGGCCGAAACCGTTTGGTCCGTCGGCAGCTGATAGGTCAGTCGTAACCCTGGATTGCCCCCTAGCTGACAGTTGCTGCCTCCTAGCAGCATCCCCTGCTTAGCGGGCAACAGTGGCATCGACGCCACTGTTGCTTGAAATCCCTGGAGCAATTGGGGAATTTCATCCGGCTGCTGTACCACAAAGTCCACCGGACCTTCAGGATTGTCCAAAGAGCGCTGATGATCCTGGAGCAGTTGTCTCAGACCAGACCAGGTTTGGGCAATGTCAGCTTCGGTCTGCTCAGATTGGGGGGATTGAGCCTGCAGTATCCGCACCTGATTGCCAAGATACAGCGTAGCTAAACCACACACCATTGCCATACCAGCGGCGGCACCCCCCACAAACCAGTGGAGTCGAGAGGGCCCGGTAGCAGCCTTTAAGCGAAGAGGGGACTCTTGAGCCAACTCGGATTTAGCTACAGAGAGAATTTGCGATCGCAGCCCACCCTCAGGTTCCGTCTCCTCCAACCCATAGGGCATCATTGCCAGCGCCTCCTGCAGTGCCGTCACCTCCGCCGCCAGCTCGGGCGTCTGAGCCAACAGCTTTCGAAACGCTTCAGCCTCCGACGAGTCTAAATCCCCCAGGACATATCCAGCCGCTAGTTCTTGCATTTCCTGAGGAGAAAGGGGTTTAGTCATGACAAATCCTCCCTCAACACATCCAATTGTTTCCGCAATTGCAGCAGTCCGCGTCTAGCCCAGCTTTTGACCGTTCCTAGAGGCACCCCCAACCGCTCTGCAATATCTCGCTGAGACTGCCCCTCGTAATAGCTCAGCTCCAAAACCTCACGCTGCTGGGCTTTTAATGTGGCCAATGCCTGACGGACTATCGTTTGTTTTTCCTGTTGAGTAATGTGCTTCATGGGGGTGGCCGAGTCAATCACAGCCTGATTTTGATGCCATTGGTTCAAATACTTATGCTGAGTCGATTGCGCCCTGAGTCGATCAATCACTCTGGAACGAGTCAATGTGGTCAAATAGCTCGCAAGGGAACCCCGACGAGGATTATAGGAACGGGTACGCATCAGACTCAAAAAGACCTCCTGGGTCAAATCTTCCGCCTCCGATACCCGCCGTAAACCCTTCATAGCAATGCCATAAACCAAACTGCCATAGCGGTCGTAGAGAATGCCCAGAGCAGACAAATCTCCCTCCCACAATCGCGCCACTACGGCCCCGTCGTGCTCTGCTGTTTCATCTACTGCCTGAGTCACAAACCTAATTGTCAAATTGCTCTAGGAATACGTCTGCCGACCCACATCGGATGCACATTTTTAAGAAAAAAGGGAGAACATAGGCCCTCCCCAACTTCAGCCACAGTCCTATGAACTAGGTCCGTATCAGTCATACGGCTGTGAGCCAACATTTGGATGCAGACTTACAAGATAGAATCTAACGCCCATAGTTCAGACCAGAGGAACTCACTTCACAAGCAATAACGGCTATGGATCTTCAAAGAAAAGGGAGAGCATGTGCTCTCCCTTTGGCTCAATTATGTTGGGTGAAATATGTTGATCGACAAGCTGCAATGTTAGGCAGTTTGCTTACGTTTACGACCTGCTACAACCAGACCACCTGCCGCCAACAGACCCAAGATAGTTCCAGGCTCAGGCACATCCACCTCCTCTACAAGTTCTACCCGGAAGCGAGCGACCTCATAGCCAGGAGCGGTAAAGTCAGCCCCAGTAAAGTTTAGAGGCAAACCATTCAGGGCACTAGAATCAGTGGTTCCCAGAATAGTCCCCACCGTCAGACCTGGGTGCTCAGTCACGACACCATTTTCATCAGTGCCTGTGTTGGGCGCTTGCTGCCCCAAGAAAGCAGTGCTAAAAGGCAGTTCATCATTTACCTCAGTACCACCGTCAAGCACTTCGCTACCTAAAACAATAAAGTCAGCTCCCAAGAAATTACCCTCATCATCAAAGATTTCATGGGCCAGGGGATTGCCATTGGCAATAAACGCATCGTTACTGGGAATCACCATGGATGCGTAGCTAAAGTATTGATTAGTTGAAGGATCCACATCCAAAGTAAAGCTAGTCACCTCACCCACTTCTAACGGTGGGATATTGTCACTCAGCAACGTAGTTTGGACACCGCTAGGCTCCTCGGCTGCGAACGCATCCGTTAGCTGAGCAGTGTCACCGTCTTCTACCAGGGACTCTAACCCAGGAAAACCATCCAAAGACTCATTTCGGTTGTACAGATCAAAGGTGCCATCGTGAAAACCGACCCATGCAGGCGTTAGAAATCCACCGTTAATAGGGGCCAGGTTCTCAACTGTCACCCGCAGCGTAGCGGCAGAGGCCGCCGTCGCCATTGTCGTCACAGATCCCAAGGCCATTGCAGCAGCCAACGCCGCACGGTGAGAACGAACAGCAAACTTATTCATAGTTAGAGTGATAAAACTTCAGTGGAAATACAAGAGCCTGCTAAAAACAGGCATCTCCAAATATTGAGAGACACCGGTCGCAGAAGGTTATCCCCCCGATAAAGATTTTTGGTGAGGGGCGTAATTTTAAGCTGAGACGACTTTAAAAAATCACTTAGAAGTTTGTAACGAAGATAAAGAACCCCTGAGAATGGGCTGAGAAGGGTAACGTTCAACACCACAATGACGACCATATTAGAGCGGTTGTGAGTCGCGCATCATTGCCCATGGTAGGGTTTTGGCACAGTATCACAATTCTGAGAACGTTATAGAGCCCCACTATCCAATCTGAATTCATCCATTCAGATTAAACGTAGACAATCCTCTAAGGGTGCTCCCTTTTGGATGCCCTTTCGATACGGAGTAAATATGGCTGAATCCAACCCGTCCCTAACATCCCTGAATCAGCATGGCTGCTTTGGTGGCACCGTCGGCATCTATAGCCACCCATCTAAGCAGTGCCAATGCACCATGAAGTTCTCAGTATTTGTACCGCCTCAGGCTAAAACCAAAGCGGTGCCAGTGCTTTATTTTCTATCCGGACTCACTTGCACTGAACAAAATTTCATCACTAAAGCTGGAGCCCAGCGCTATGCGGCTGAATACGGACTCATGCTAGTGGCACCGGATACCAGCCCCCGTGGAGACGAGGTGCCTGACGAAGAGGGTTGGGATTTTGGTAGCGGCGCTGGCTTTTACGTGGACGCTACCGAAGAGCCTTGGGCTCAGCATTATCGGATGTACAGCTATATCACCGAGGAACTGCCGATATTAATCCGGGATAATTTCGCCGTGGATCCCAGCAGACAGGGGATTTTTGGCCATTCCATGGGAGGGCATGGAGCGCTGGTATGTGGTCTGCGTAATCCTAATAAATATCGGTCAATTTCCGCCTTTGCCCCCATCGCCGCACCGCGTCAATGTGCTTGGGGGCAAAAAGCCTTAGGCAAGTATCTGGGAACTGACGCTTCTACTTGGGCTGCTTATGACGCTAGTGAATTGGTCAAAGGGTATGCCCAGCCAGAAAGACGTATTCTGATTGATCAGGGATCAGAAGATACCTTTTTAGAACAACAGCAGCTGAAACCTGAGGTCTTTGAAGCAGCTTGCGAAGCAGCCGGTCAACCCCTCACGCTGAGAATGCAAACTGGTTATGATCATGGCT
The DNA here is from genome assembly GCA_039045805.1 of Cyanobacteria bacterium P01_C01_bin.118. Taxonomy (GTDB): domain Bacteria; phylum Cyanobacteriota; class Cyanobacteriia; order Phormidesmidales; family Phormidesmidaceae; genus Leptothoe. The sequence continues at coordinate 18,294 of JBCCJR010000033.1, read as the reverse complement.
ACTATTTTATAGCCACCTTTATGGAAGACCATGTTAGGCATCATGCTGAGATGTTGAATAGTCTCAGTACTTAGCTGCCTAATAAAAACAAGCCGACTAAAGTAGCACTATTCCAAAGACTGTGAATCAGCATCGGGGAGAGTAGGTTGCGAGATCGCGTATACACCCATCCCAAAACTGCCCCCAACAATGTCAAGGGAATCACCTCCGACAAACTAAGATGGGCCGAGGCAAAGATAAAACTGCTGAGCAGGATTGCCCCCCAAACCGGCATATAGCGGGTCAGAGAAGGTAGCAAAAATCCTCGAAAGAGAACCTCTTCAAACAAAGGTGCTGCTACCGCTGCAGTTAAAAAGAACAACAACAGCGCAATTGAATCACTTTCTTGTAGCACGGTTTGCAACAGCGGATTATTGCCCCCCTGACCACGCCAGATTTGCTGATTTAATGCCGAAATGGCAATCATCAACGGTAGCGCTACTACATAACCGCCTACACCCCACACAGGCCAGCGGTCAAAAAGCTTCAGCTGAAACCAATCTTTAGGCAGTGGACGATAGGTCCAAATCGAGCCCACCAAAACAGCAATGCCACTGGCTGACATCAGCAGATAAAACACCATCGAGTACAGCGCTCGTCCACGACTGCCCGCCCCCGAAAAGTTAACCCCCGACAGCTGCAACGCTAATGGAATTAACAGCTGACCCACAAAGAAAAAACCAACGATCAGCACCTGCCAAACAATTTCACCATCCCAGGGCACATCCCAGGGCGACGAGGCTTTGCCCAATAGCGACTCATCTCGTCGGGTAAACCATTGAACGCCTAGAACAATCAGTACACCAACTCCCACTATGCAACCCAGGACCGGCATAGCTCCAACAGCCGCCAGTTTAAATAGCTTCGATTGTGCCGCCGCTTGTTCTTGTTCATTGAGCTGAATCAGATCAATCGACCGATCATCCAAGGTGTAAAGCTGTTCCAGAACACGATACTGAAACCAGCCACTGAGCTGATTCGTAATCGTATTTTCAGCCGTAGGCGTAATGGTCGGCGGTGTTCCCCAAAGACCTAGCAGCACAGTCGCAGTCTCTGCGGCAGGCCCTTCCTCTGTTGTCAGGGATTGCCAACGCTGGCGAGCATCCTTGAGATTGTTTTGCTGAGTGGCAATGATACCTAGCTTGAGGTCGATGGTGTGAATCAGTTTCTGCTGTTGAGAAATGGCCGATTGGAGCTTATCTGCCTGGGGATCTAGCTCATTGTCTTGAGCCGTCAGCTGCTTTTGCGATCTCGTCACCCCAGCCGCCGCTTCTTTACGCACCGACTCATACTGCTTTGCCACTGTCACCAGAGGCTTTGCCCCCAGCAAAGCAGGCCATAGCTGCTTAAACTCATCGCTATCTAATTCGTCCCATTCCGACGCCTGCAGTAGCAAATCGCTTTGATATAGCTGAAGCTGCCCCGTCACCTGGGGCTGGGAAAAACTTTCATACAGTGACGAAGCCACCACCAGCGCCACCAGGCCCGTCAAAATCGATAAAATAACCCGCTTTAGCGTCATTTAGAAAATCACAGACAATCTAGGCATTATCGCATTTGGGAGGAGGGAGTGGGGAGTAAGTCAGTGCGCTCGCAACGGTTACCAGAAGACAGTGAGTAAAATCCCGATTCTCAAGCCCTACTGTCAATTGCCCAGCCCCCCTTCCCCCTTTATTACCAACTATTGCCGATGTGTTTAATCCTCTCAACAGAGTGATTTAATTACTTTTGTGTTGCCCATGCACACATTTTTACGACACACTTCACAAGGTTTTAACCGGCTATGAAACGTAGACAGTTAATTGGTTATGGCTTAACTGGTGCCGCCAGCACTGCCACACTGACGGCCTGTGCCCAATCAACTACCCCCTCTGCTGCAGGAGGAGATGGGGAAGCGCTGCCTACGGTGCGTTGGAAAATGGCCACTAGCTGGCCCAAATCTTTGGATACCTTATTTGGCGCAGCAGAGATTGTGTGCGATCGCATCGCTGCTATGACCGACGGTCGTTTCACCATTGAACCCTACGCTGGTGGTGAAATCGTTCCTCCGCTACAGGTGCTGGATGCCGTACAAGAAGGCACCATAGAATGTGGCCATAGCGCCGCATATTATTATGTCGGAAAAAGTCTAGCCCTGGCCTTTGGAACAACGGTCCCCTTTGGTCTCAACGCCCAGCAGCAGAATGCCTGGCTTTACCACGGCGGCGGACTAGAGGCCATGCAAAAGCTATACGCCAAATTTAATACCATCAGCTTTCCAGCCGGTAACACAGGCGTTCAAATGGGAGGTTGGTTCAACAAAGAAATCAGCACCGCCAGTGACTTACAGGGTCTAAAAATGCGAATTCCTGGCCTGGGTGGCAAGGTAATGGCCAAGCTGGGAGTCAACGTTCAGAATCTGCCCGGCAGCGAAATTTTTCTTGCCCTAGAGCGGGGAGCTATCGATGCAGCGGAATGGGTTGGCCCCTATGACGATGAAAAGCTCGGCCTACAAAAAGCCGCTGATTTTTACTACTACCCCGGCTGGTGGGAACCCGGTCCCACCTTTGACATGATGATCAATATGGAGGCCTGGACTTCCCTGCCCCCCAGCTACCAGGAAGTGGTCAAAACCGCCTGTGTTGAATCCAACATCAGTACCCTAGCCAAATACGATGCCGTTAACGGCGCGGCGCTCCAAAGTCTGGTAAGCAGTGGCGCTCAGTTAAAGCCCTTTAGTGATGAAATTCTGGCAGCGGCTGAGAAAGCAGCTTTCGAAATCTATGAAGAGAATGCTGTTCAAGATGCCGACTTTAAGGAAATCTATGACCAGTGGACAGTTTTCCGAGAGTCCGTCTATGGCTGGAATCGTCTCAATGAACTGGGCTTTGCCAGTTTCTCTAACCAAGAACCCTAAGACGTCCTTTAATCCATCGCCCACCCACTAACTCTTCAGTAACCACTGACACAAACTAAAGAAATTTGATGTTTGTGTAAGCAGACTATAGGTTTAGCATCAAAAGGCTGAAGACATCACGCTGTCGGCATACAGTGGACTCATAGACAGAACGTCTTATTGAATAACGTCCTATTTCGAACCCCATAACCTAAGTAAACAGAGCTCTGTATTACTTACCTAAATTCAGATAATTCTAAATTTAGGCACTTTTCTATATCTAAACTGAAGCCCCCATGTCCATTAAGGTACATAGGGGCTTCTTATATTGCTAATACCGATACTAAAAAAGCGCAGACACTATATCTGCACTCTTTTAGCGATAGGTGATTTAACCCAGGTATGACTTAATGTCAGCCATGGGAAAGAAGGTAATTACCATCCTTTTTTACGGCCACCACCACGATCTTCACGAGGTCTGGCTTTATTGACCTTAAGATCACGCCCCATCCACTCTGCACCATCTAGTGCTTCAATGGCAGCTGTCTCTTCAGACTCAGTACTCATTTCCACAAAAGCGAAGCCGCGCATGCGACCGGTTTCCCGGTCAGTTGGAAGATGAACGCTCTTGACCGTGCCATATTCTGTAAATACAGCCGTCAGATCTTCACTTGTAGCGTCATAGGACAGATTGCCTACATAGATTGACATGGATTTTCTCCAAAACTTAGGGGATATGTAGAGGGAAGCTTCGAGAAGGGATATGTCAATGAAAAACGAGACGCCTCGTTAATACTATGAAACAAAAGTTACCAACCGATCTTTTTCTCTGAAGCAACTATAGCTCACGAGCAAGCTCCTTTCACCAGTTAAGATCTGTATTAGTCTTGGATCGTTACAACGGCTGGTATGCAAAGGCACAAGCACTAAGCATCAATGGCTTTAACCGTACTAATAGACTCAACGAAATGTAACAGGTAAAAGGTCAAAAGCCCCTAGCTTATCCCCACAACTTCAGCCATGACTCTACCTCCCTGGCTATCGATACATTATTAGAATTGTTTAAAGAATTAATTTCAGCCCCAACCAGACAACTCATAGCTGGAGCAGCAGAATCCTTTATAAAAAAGCAAATAAGCCGTTTGCCGTGTTAAACACTACGCTCAAACTCAATCCTGGGGACTTTAAGTTTCATTTCCCCTTGCTTGCTTAAGGGGCAAGCAAGCAAGGGGAAGTTAGAGAGCCTGAAATTTGAAACTAATCAACCTCACCGACTTATCTCTTTTTGCCAATGATACAAACTACTTTTGGGGGGACAATCACTAATACAAAACAACTCTTGAGCAGCTGTTTGAGGAGAGACAAACTTCCCAGATAAATCTTTCCGGGTGGAACTGTACTTTTGAAACCCCTGTAGCACCATCCCCCAATACCCTTGATCACTACGTCCTTCAGTGATCAAAGACACACACTAAGAAAACTTGATGTTTGTATGAGCAGACCATAGGTTTATCGTTTGAGAGGGGGTGATATGCCACATCGCCGGAGTAAGTTGAGTCCATAGACAAAGCAATTTATTGCATAGCTCTCTATTTCGAACTTTATATCTAAGTACGCAGGACACTGTATTACTTACCTAAATTTAGAGGTTTCTAGATTTAGACTCTCTTCTATATCTAAACTGCTCCCCTATAGCTCTTAGAGCCTATGGGGGATTCTTATTTATACGGTTAGGCTGGCACAAAGTTAGAGGCTTTTTACCCAGATTCTGTGACCCCCATCACCAAAGTTCTTCAGCCAATTTCAGAAATCCTTTAAGCAACCTTCAGTTATTGGTCAGATAGGATTCAGATAGCTCCGGCATTCTTGTAATCAATGAAGCAAGTCACATCACTGATTTACTAAGGAGCTTTAACTATGAAACGCACAATTCTTTCTGGTTTAACTGTTTTAGTTGCGACAACTGCTATGGCCCCTGTTGCCTCCGCTGTTGAGCCGACTAACTTCAATCTTCAAGAAACTCGCCTTGAGACCCTCGACCGGCGCACTAAGAATTCTGTTCATAAGCTACGTATTGAACATCTCAATAATCAGACCAAGGCAATCGAAGATATTCAAGCTGCTCGATTAGGTGCACTAGATGCTCGTACAAAAACAACTGTTGAGCACAAAATTCAGGTTGAGTATTTGAACAATCAAAGTAAAGCTGTCGAAGACATTCAAGCTACTCGCCTGGACGCGCTAGATACTCGGACCAAAAACAGTGTTCATAAGCTGCGTATTGAGCATCTCAACAATCAGACTAAAGCCGTTGAAAATATTCAAGCCGCTCGTTTAGACGCGTTGGATGCGCGCACTAAAGTTGTCGATAACATTCAGAAAGCACGTCTGGATGCATTAGATGCTCGGACTAAGCCTGTCCGTTAACAGATTTCTGGACAGTCTCTTGACCGAAACCTTCCGGTCCGAGTGTTTTAGGGCGGCAATTCGCCCTGTCCAAGGCTGGTTGGGGAACTCGGAGGGACCCCAACCAGCCGGTTTTGCCTCCACCCACACCTTAAAGCACACTTCAAATTATCGACAAATGGAGAAAGGGATTGCTCAGGGCTTTTCTCCCTGAAACCCTCCTGTATGTGGGGGCCTAACGCCCCCACGCCCCCGGAACATAGTTTTCCCTTATGGCGGAGAAAGTGGGGTATGGCGGGGTCAATTATCAAGGTTCTGGATCGGTTGTTAAGCAAAATGCAGAGTATAAAACTTGAAGCATGAAGTTATTTCTTAAAAACTCCTTAGTGGGAAGGAATGTTGTCAATCAAAACTCATATCTGCAACTAGGGCTGCTTGGCCACAATACAGCCTGCTGCAGCGGCAAAACTAATCGCAGCCACTGACAATGAGACAGTTAAGCCTAAATCAGCACCAATACTCCCCAACACACTCATCGCAGCAGCACCGCCACTGAAATACAATCCAGTACCCAAACCCGCTTTTGTCGGCGGCACCATTGATAAAGCATAGGGTAGAGTGCCATTGGCCACCAGACTAAATGCGATGCCGATTGCGATCGCAACCACCACTGCAATCCCAGCCGTTCCCATCACAGTCGTCACACCCGCCGCCAACACCATACCGGCAAACCCGATCAGCATCGCCCGACGATTTCCCAGCCTGGTCGCCAGCTGACCACAGGGCAAGGCACTCACCGCCACTGCCACAAACAGCGCCACCATAATCAGCTTAGGCTGACTAAATCCTGTCTCAGCCACCGCCTTGGGAAAGCTCTGCAGCAACAGCCTCAGCCCTAACGCCACACTGGCCCCCGTCGCAAATATCCAGGGCAGATTTGCCCATTGCATCTGAGCATTCGCCCCCGTCGATGAGGGCGAACTCGACACCGCTTTACCAGGATTGACCTGCCGCAGCACCAGGGCCGCCAGTAACAGCACCACAGTGCCAATGGAAAACGCTGCCAAAGGCCCTAAACCTAAAATAAAATCGCTCGCCAGGGGAGCCATCGCCCCCGTTACCCCACCTACCATGGTTAAAACACTGGCCGCCTGGGGCAAATCCGCCTCAAAAGCATAGCGCCCTAGCAGTGATAAGGCCGGACTGCGAAATACCGTCATCGCCAAGGCCCAAGCAACCAAAGCAAAGGGTAGTAAAGCCTTTAGTGATACACCACCGACTATCACCACCAATGGAATTCCCAAAAAGCACACTGCAGACAAAATCATGCCCAGGGCAATCTGCGGAAAACGGCTACCCACCCAGTGCTGCCGCTGGTCAGAAAAGCTTCCCATCAAGGGCTCCATTACCGCCCCCATGGCATTTTCAACCACTAGCAGTAGTGTGGCTAAACTAGCCGCAAACCCAAACGTTACCAGCAAATCCTTTAGATACAGGTTGTAAATTACCCAGGTTAAAGAAATCGCCCCCTGAACCGCCGCCAGACCTAACACCTGGAGCCACAGAATTCGTCGTCCTACCGCTGCACTACTCATGGGAACTCACTAATCAAACAATGGCTATTGATCACTTATACAAGGGCCATGGCCACCAATAAGCACAGTCTTAGATGTTCTAAATATTGACTACCGTAGGGGCTGATTTATCCGCTAATGGATGGCAGCCAATTCACCAACCCTGGAAACGCAATAATGGCTACCAATACCAACAGCTGCAGTGCGATAAAAGGCACCACACCTCGATAAATATTGCCCGTGGAGACATCCTTAGGAGCCACACCCCGCAGATAAAACAGAGCAAACCCAAAGGGGGGCGTCAAAAAGGATGTTTGCATATTGGCCCCGATGATGACGCCGTACCAAACTAAGTCCATCCCCAGTTGCTCAGCTACTGGAGCAAATAGCGGAATTACGATGAAAGCAATCTCAAAGAAGTCGATAAAGAATCCGAGAATAAAGACCGTCAGCATACTGACAATCAAAAAGCCTACATCTCCGCCGGGCAAATTAGTCAGTACATCAAAGATAAAGCTGTCGCCGCGCAAGCCGCGAAATACCAAACTAAAGGCCGTAGACCCCAACAGGATAAAAATCACCATGGTGGTCGTGCGCAGGGTGCTATCACACACGTCTCGTAAGCTGCGGATCGTTAGCTGTCGGTTAAATGCCGCTAATACCATGGCCCCTACCGCACCTAAGGCACCGGCCTCAGTCGGTGTGGCCACCCCAAAGAAAATGCTCCCCAACACCAGCAAAATCAACACCAGCGGCGGCACCATTACTTTCAAAATCTTGAAAGCCAGAGCACTACCACGAATTTTTAACAGTTCTGGAGGCAGGGCAGGCAACAAATCTGGACGGACAAAGGCAATCACAGCCACATGCACCACAAAGGCACCGGCCATTAACAAGCCTGGAATAAACGAGCCCAAAAACAAATCACCGACAGAAACGCCCAGCTGATCCGCTAACACCACCAGCACAATGCTGGGGGGAATAATCTGGCCCAGGGTACCTGACGCCGCAATCACGCCAGTGGCGACATCTTTGTTATAGCCATAGCGCAACATGGTGGGCAGGGAAATCAGACCCATGGTGACTACGGTTGCGGCGACTACACCCGTGGTCGCTGCCAGTAAAGCACCGACTACCACGACGGCAATGGCCAACCCACCCCGCAGGCGACCAAATAAACTGCCCATGGTTTCCAGTAGATTTTCGGCAATACCCGATTTTTCGAGCATTGCCCCCATAAAGATGAAATAGGGTATGGCCAGCAGGGTGAAGTTATTCATAATGCCGAAGATACGCTGCGGCATTGCTGTCAAAAAGATTGGGTCAAATACCCCAAAGGCAATCCCAATCAAACCAAATAATATGGCCACTCCCCCTAGAGAAAAGGCCACTGGATACCCCAGGGATAGAAGCACTAGAGCCCCAGCAAACATCAGGGGACCCAACCAATCAATCAGCATCACCGGCTCCCCCGTCCGCTGGCAAATGACCGGAAAAAATTGCCCAGTTTTTAATGGCTTCAGAAATCCCCTGCAAAATCAATAATGCAAAACTGACCAGGATCATGGTCTTAATCGGAAAGCGAAGCAACCCTCCTGGATCTGGCGAGTTTTCCCATACTGCCCAGGATTTCAACACCGCCCCCCAGGAGAAATAAATCACCAGGGCAGAAAACGGAATCAGAAAAATCACTGTGCCGATAAAGTCGGCTAAAGCTTTGTGACGACGGGACCAGCGATCATAGAACACATCGACTCGCACATGGCCACCTCTTTGCAGGGTGTAGGCAGCCCCTAACAAAAAGACAAAATCAAACAGGTACCACTGGGTTTCAATCAGAGCATTGGAGCTCAGGTTTTGACCCACCAAATTACCAAGATAGCGGCCAATGACATTCCAGGTGCCTACACCAATCATTGCCAGCACTAACCAGTAGGCAAATTTCCCGATTTGAGTTGTAACGGCATCTATACTACGGGCGATAGAGAGTAAGGACTGCAAAGTGTTTAGCTTATTTTCTACCGTGGTATTTTATCCCGTTGTGATCAGGGTATTGGGTGCGATCGCACAATTTGCAATGTTTGCCGCATCCTCTACCCCATCCCAGAGGGCATATCGACGACTTCAGCCAATCACAATCAACTCTTCTGGGCCAGAATTACCCCAAACCACTGACGCTTATCGGTAAAGGTTTTTCGCACCTGAAGCCCATGATAGGCAAGCTGTTGCGCCATATCAGTGGGATCAAACTTCCGCGAAATCTCGCTTAGGATACGCTCACCTTTGGCAAATTTCACCTTCAAATCCAGCCCTTTTAGAGTCACGGTTTGCTGCCGTTGACTCTCCAGATACATCTCTATGCGATGCTCCGTTGAGTTATAAATGGCTCGATGACAAAACTGATCAAGACAAAAATCACCGTCATAACGATGATTGAGATGGCGCAGCATGTTGAGGTTAAACATGGCCGTCACCCCCTGGGCATCGTTATAGGCGGCTTCTATCGTAGAAATGTCTTTCTGCAAATCCAGCCCCAACAAAAAGAACTGGCCTGGCTCCAGCGCATCACTGACCCGCTGCAAAAAGCGATCGCACTGTTCAGGAGATAAATTACCGAGAGTACTGCCAATAAACATCACCATGCGAGAGGCTAACTGAGGGGCAGGCAAAGACCTTAGAGCCGGTTCATAGGTGCCGATTAAACCGTGAATACTAAGAGTTGGGTAATCCCACAGCAGTTGTTGCGAACTGGCCTTTAGCATAGTGCCGCTAACGTCTACGGGCACATAGGCTAACGGTAAATTATTTGTCTGATAAGCGTCCAACAGAATGCGGGTTTTCGTAGCACTGCCGCTGCCTAGTTCCACCAGCTCACAGGCTCCTGTCAGCTGAGTAATCTCATCGGCATAGGTCTCAAAAATAGCCGATTCAGTGCGGGTGGGATAGTACTCAGACAGCGTACAAATTTTTTCAAACAACTCTGACCCAAGACGGTCATAAAAATACTTGGGGGGTAAAGACTTTGGCGTTTGGATTAAGCCTTCAATCACATCCTGTCCATCACCAGCATCAGCAAAATCCCTCTGTAGGGTTTGAATATGCAAGCGAGCTGGATCAATAGTTTTGAAATTGCAATCAGCTGTAAAAGAAGTCATAAAAACCTGGGGTCAACAGGGTCAGTGTAGCGTGAGACTTTATCGTTCGTAGAAAGAAGAAAGACCAAGGACTACACCACACAGCGAAACCCCATAAATAGCTCCCTTACATGGGGTTCATACCAGTTACGAAAACTGGGTCGCAGTGCCCAAGGACGCGTCGCCCAGCTGCCCCCTCGCAGCACTCGATGGCCATCGTCAAAGTAAACGGCTGAATATCCTCGATAGGGATACGCCTGAAACTTGGGATAGGGACGAAACCAGCTGTTTGTCCATTCCCACACATTGCCCAGCAGGTCATAACAGCCGTAGTCGCTTACTTGGTCAGATAATCCAACCGGGCTGGTATAACCCAAGCGATGATTACAATTAATCTGATCTGCTGCCAGCAGTTGGGGCAACCGATGTCTCAATCCCTGTGACGCCAACGCCCACTCCGCTTCCGTTGGCAACCGCTTACCCACAAAGCGGGCATAGGCGCTGGCCTCATACCAGTTCACACCACAAACAGGATGATGTATCAATGCCCTCAGATTTTGGCCTGGCCAGTATAGTGGCTGAGTAACATCGGTTTGCTGTAGCCAGGACCAGCCCGCATCACACCACCACTGACGATCCTGATACCCCCCCGACGCCATAAACACCTCATATTGCCCACAGGTGACTGGTGTACAGTCCATCTGATAGGAGGCCACATCCACCCAATGGGCCGGTTGTTCATTATCAATCGCAATCTCGTTCTCAGGACCATCGAACGATAAGCCTAATCGAACCGATTGTCCAGGAATCCTGACCATGCCTTTGGGCATTTCCCAAGGTCTATCCGAGTCAGTCACCGTTTCTGGTAAAGGTGTTGGTTGTCCCTGAGTGCGATGGAGTGCCATCACCAGAGACATAGTTTCACTATGCTGACATTCATGCTGAATTAGCCAATACCACAACCGACTCTGCTCCATGAGAGGAGCCTGACTCAAATACACTAATACCCTCTGTCGAATATCTGCTAAGAAGGTCAGCAGTTCCTCTAAACTTGGCAGTCGCTGGCGTTGGGCCTTAGGCAACCCATCCGCCGCAAACAGCGTCCGATAGTGGAGAAACGGACACGGCTGCTGAGCCAGGTGTTCCAAAATCCATAGCGATTCGGTAAAAGCGATATGGCCCAGATGCCAACCCACCGGACTAAAGTCAGGGTGAGCCTGCTGCTGCAAAACGGTTGGGCTAATGCCATTCACCAGGGCCAGGGTACCATCACGACATTGCTGCAGCGTAGTTTGTAAATGGCTGCGCAAAATTGACTCATCTGCAGCTCCAGTCTCAGGCAGTACAGGAAAAACCATGAATGTGAGGGTGAAGATCGTTAGCAGCAACAGTCAGGCTGTGGGACTGAGGCAAAGGTTCCCAATTATCCGAGAACAAAGGTTCAGAGGCCAAAATAATGCCTTTAGGCTGGCGTAGGAAGTAAAACGACGGAGCCTGGTCCTGGTTGTCAAAGCGGCATGCTACCAGTTTGTGCCCATCGCTCAGCACAATAGTCCCCGACACGCGTGCATCATATTTATTAGCCAGGGATAGAATCATCTCAATCGCCTGTTCCAGAGCGCCCAGCAGTTCTAGCTGAGGCTCTAACTCCAACAAATGAATAATCAATGCAAAAATATGCTCAGAATCGGTTAAACCATAAATGTTTTGGTAAGCAATATCGCCAATCAGATCCCGAATCGGACGGTAGAGCGTCTGACGAAATTGATCAATCCAACCGTTATGAACAAATAAAAGTTGACCATAGCGAAAGGGCTGACAGTTACTAAAGTCCAGAGGTAATCCCGGCGTAGCACTGCGAATATTCGCCACCAATGACCCAGCCTGAATGTATCGACATAGGTGAGGGAGGTTTACATCATTCCAAATTGGCAAAACGTTTCTATAGATAAAGGGCTCCGCTGTCAAATCTTCAGAATGATGCCAGCCCATACCAAAACCATCAGCATTTAGCAGGGCAATTTGCAGCTCTTTGGGTTGGTAACTTTGGGCAACCAGAGAATGCTCTGGTTTAAGAATGAGGTCTTCAAGCGGGATGGGCTCTCCTAAGTAAGCAATTAAACGACACATAACAAGGGCGCAAAAATATATAAATGCCTCAGAAATCGGAATCAGCTCTCAGTTTTGAGCTTATAAGTTACGAGCCCAGCTCAAAACTGAGAACTTAAATTTTTTCACCTCTTAGTTTGTCAGAGTGAGGGCAGCCGTGGCTAATAGTCCCCAGCCAATAATTAAGGCTAATCCTCCCAACGGGGTAATTGCTCCTAAAATTTTGACGCCAGATAAGCTCAGACCGTAGAGGCTGCCTGAAAAGATCAAGATACCGATAATAAATGCCCAACTAGCGTATCCAAACCAGTCATTGTTCGGAAGTTGTAGCCACAAAAGTCCCACCACTAGCAACACCAGGGAATGATACATCTGGTAGCGTGTGCCTAGCTCAAACGTATCTAAGGCCTTGTCGGTCAGCTGCTGTTTGAGAGCATGAGCCCCAAACGCTCCACCTGCAACAGATAGGCCCCCTAAGATAGATGCGATCGCAATACATAGCCGAGCAGTCATAGTGCACCAAAAGACTAACCTCTCTAGAGTAAACAATGGTCAACCATTCTGCCTGAGAGATCACGTATTAAGCTGACCTTGCTTCATGAAAGTCTTAGTCAAAGCAACAATTGTTTTGGGATTACTACCGGCTATCGGAGCTGGTGTGACGCATAAAGATACCGCTATTGCTCAAAATATCGTACCTATTAATACAACTACTAAGGTTAACCTGTCAGAGAATGACATCCTTAATATCAACGGCGGTATTCAAGCAGACGGTAATCTCTTCCATAGCTTTCAGACATTTAATCTAGAACAACAGCAAACAGCAAACTTTGTTGTAACTCCCAGTACCGATGCCATCATTGGCCAAGTGATTGGTGGCACAGACTCCCACATCAATGGACTGCTAAAAGTCACTGGCAGTAATGCAGATTTTTATTTAATCAACCCGAATGGGCTCCTCTTTGGCCCCAATGCCCGGCTTGATCTTGGTGGTTCATTTACAGCCACTACCGCAACTCATCTCGGCAATGGTGAACGGTGGTTTGAAGTTCTCAGCAACCCAGACTATCAAGCCTTTGTAACCCCTCCCAGCCATTTTGGCTTTAGTCATCCAGGGACCATTATCAATCAAGGTCAACTCTTCGTTGCCGAGGGAAACAGTCTCAGGCTGTTAGCAACCCAGATCAATAATGCTGGCCCATTAGGCGCTCCAGATGGAGAAGTCACCCTCCTAACTGCAGACTCCGGTCAAACCATTTCTCTAAAACAGAACGATGGTTTACTCAGTTTGGAAGTTGATATTGATTCAGCGCTACTAGAAACCTTGCCAGCACTTATTACTGGTGGAGATCTCAATCATAGCAACACACTCATTATCGATAGCCATGGTCAAGCTACCCTGATCAATAATTCGCCCACGTCAACACCATTTTTTAGCCTTCAAAACACTGGCAACATTTCCACGCAGGGCATCACTGGTGGTGAGATTAATCTCTTGGGAGATACACTTCAAGTCACAGACAGCCTACTAAATGCAACAGGTCACAACAGCGGCGGAACTATTCACATTGGCGGCGATTATCAAGGACAAGGCTCATTACTCCGTGCCGATCAAATATATATTACTGACACCACTCGTTTAGTCACCGACACGATTAACGGCAATGGTGGCCAAGTCATTGTTTGGTCAGATGGCACAACAATCTTTGATGGCAATATCTCAGCCCAGTCGGCTACAGGGGACGGTGGCCTAGTAGAAATCTCGGGACTTAATCAACTAACAATTGGAGAAAATACAACTGTCAATACAGCTGCCCCACAAGGAGCTCCAGGCATCTGGCTGCTTGACCCCACTGACCTCACTGTAGTTGACACAGGTGGGGCAGGAGGCATAGTCCCTGCTGAACTCCCAAGTAACTTCATTAATGACTCCAAGAGCACAATCAATGCATCCACTATCGTTAGCGCACTCAACAGCACAAACGTCATCTTACAAGCCACCGACATCATCAACATTAATTCAGACATTGATGCCAGCGGGAATAGCAGCAGCAGCGATTTATTCCTTGATACAACTACCCTCAATCTGAATGAACGCATCACACTGCAGGGGAATGGACGGCTGTCTGGCACAGCCAGCAACGTTAATATCGGTATCAACGGTAGTATTCAAAATGGCATAGATGCTGCAATGGATGGTGGCATCGTCAACCTAGCAGCAACCACTTATCGAGAGGGAGATACCATCACCCTGGACCATATACTTACGCTTCAAGGCCAGGGACAAGACAACACCATTATTAGTGGTGACGCTGATGCTGATGGTACTGGTAATCACCAAGTCCTCAAAATCACCAGTACTGCAGATAACAGTATCCTCACAGACCTAACTATTCAAGATGGTCTTCGCATCTCCAATGGAGCTGGGCTAGAAAATGACGGCGACAAGGTTCTCATTAGCGACGTAACTTTTTTCAATAATGAAATTCCAAGCGGTGGTTACGATGGAGGTGCTATCCACAACCGCGGCTCACTTACCCTGAACAACACAATATTTAATAATAATCGCACTAGCTCTGACGGCGGTGCCATCGATATTGAACAAGGCTCAGTAGAGATTAATGGCAGTACTCTTACCAACAACCAGGCAGATGACCATGGTGGTGCTATTGACGTAGATCCAAATGGGTCTTTAACTATCTCTAATACCAACTTTAATAACAATATAGCGAGCAATGAAGGTGGAGCCATCTATCTAGAAGGCAATACTGAGCTAAACTCAGTGACTTTCCTGAACAATACTGCCAACCAGGGCGGTGGGATTTTCAATGAAACATCAGGCTTGCTAGAGATAACCAACACTGATTTTCTCAACAATCAGGCTACAACTGACGGCGGTGGTCTTTATAACAACAGAGGTGAAACAGTCATCACCAACAGTAATTTTGAAAGCAACAACGCTGATCGTGGCGGTGGGCTCTTTAACGGTGGCACAGCCACTCTCAATAATATCTATTTCGATTCAAATCAGGCAACCTATGACGGCGGTGGACTCTACAACCAAATAGATGCGACTAACGAGATTACCACAGGTAATTTTTTTAATAACAGTGCTCAGAGTGGTGGTGCTATTTACAATCGTGCCACTCTAAGATTATTGAATAACACTATCGCCAGTAATCAAGCAACGGGAACAGATTCAGCAAATGGCGGTGCCGGCATTTTAAATACCGCCGGAGGTCGCCTGATAGTTGACAATAGTCTCATAGCCCTTAACACATCACTCTCTCAGGGCGGAGGCATCCTGAATCTAGCAAGTGATAATCCAACTGTGGTGAACGTAGCCAATAGTTCCATTATTCATAACCAAGCGATCACACAGGGTGGTGGTATTGCAAATAACATCTCCAGCGGATTAACATCTCTAGCTGAGTTAATTATCATTAACAGTACCATTTCCAACAATCAGGCATCGACTGGCGGCGGTATTGACACCGTTGGCCCCACGGATCTAACTAATGTCACCATTACAGAGAATACTACCAGTAGCTCCGGAGGTGGCATCTCTGCCACGCCCAATACAGTTGAAACTCCAACATTGATTAATACCCTCGTAGCCAATAATCAAGCTCCCAATAATCCAGATGTGGAAGGTCAGTTTAATGATCAAGGGAACAACCTGATTGGTATTGACCAAGGTAGCACTGGCCTCGATCTCAGCACTCTAGTGGGGACAGTCACTAATCCTCTCAATCCAAACCTTACTCCTCTTAACAACAATCTTGGCTCGCTTGCCTCTCATCAGATACGCGTTGGCAGTCCTGCAGCCAATTCTGGCAATAACTCTGCTGCCACTGCTAGCGATCAACATGGGCAACCCAGAATCATCGGTGGCACCGTCGATATCGGTGCAATCGAAAGCGACATTCTTCCAGAAATGATTGAGGAAATCAGCCTAATTGAGCCAGCGGACACTACAGAGCCAACAGATTCAACGAGTTCCGTCGATCCAATCGATCCAATCGAGCGCAGTGAGCCTGTCGAACCAGACCCTGAAACGCTGGTCGTCAAGCTTTCATCTCAGTTACAACCAGTTGCGTCAGACTTCTCCAATCCTCAAAGATTTTCAGTTGAAGAACTAGCCAATATCCCGTCAGTCAATCTGAATAATGACAGTCTCTCTAGTCAAGAGGAAAAGTCTGAACCAAGTCTCAATGCCGAGCAACGCTCACCAAGTTTAACCATAGCCAATGGACGTCTGCGTTATTTTGAGGAGGAAGTCTTTGAATATTTCGAAGACTCTTTTAGTAAGGATTATGAAGCTTATTGGCAACTGCCACAGACCCAGCCAGTAACTCTAGCATCCGTACAACACACTCTACATCAGGCAAATCAAATCTATCAAACCGACACCGCAGTTATTTACGCCAAATTTGTACCCCAGGCTCCCTTCAGTGAAAACTCCACTGAACGATTTGTTTTACCCGACACCGTGACCATACCTATGCCAGACGATCAGCTACTACTGCTTTTGGTATCAGCCAATGGTGAACCTATACAACAGCTGGTTAATGTATCTCGGGCTGAATTAACACGACAGGCAAAACTCTTCCGGCTAGCAGTCTCAGATCCAGAAGACCCACTTAGCTATAAAGTTTTAGCACGTCAAATGCATGAATGGCTATTAGCCCCACTTCAACAAAGTTTAGTTGAAAATCAAATTGACCATGTTATGTACTCCCTCGATCAAGGGTTGCGCACCATTCCCCTAGCGGCCTTAATGGACGGCGATAGTTTTATAGTCGAACAATATACTGTCTCACTAGTTCCCAGTATCGGATTAACTCAACTTCAGATCGGGGATCTTAACTCTAAACCCAGTCCTTTTGATTGCAGGCGCTGCTGAGTTCAAAGCCCTTAACGACCTGCCAGCTGTCCCCATTGAGCTCGATGTTATTGCCCAAACTCTTCAATCTGACGACGTACTTCTCAATGAAGCATTCACCTTTGACAACTTTTTAAAGCAACAGATCACTCAAAGCCCAAATATATTGCATTTAGCAACCCATGCCGAATTCAATGCAGGCAATTTAGACGAGTCTTTTATTCAGTTCTGGGACTCTCCCATAACCTTTGAACAAATGAAAGATATGCCCTGGCAAGAACTAGAACTTTTAATTTTAAGCGCCTGTAATACAGCTGTCGGGAGTCCCGAAGCAGAACTAGGTTTTCTTGGTCTGGCAGCAGCAGCAGGCATAGAAACATCCATTGGCAGCCTATGGAATGTTTCCGATATAGGCACCCTTACGCTGATGGCAGAGTTTTATACACAACTTCCCAATGCGGCGCTACGCGCTGACGTCATACAACAGGCACAAATTGCCCTATTACAAGGAGAAACTCACATCATCGACAATACACTACAGACCTCCCAAGGGGATATCGCCCTCCCTGCTGAGTGGAATCTAGAAACAGCAAGCTTTACTCATCCCTTCTACTGGGCAGGGTTCACTATGGTGGGCATCCCATGGCGTTAACCCACAGCCAACTATGACAGCATCTCAAGCTTCAGTATAAGCACTGGGATTGCACAAAAAATCTTTACCCATTCTGTAAGCATCGATCCAAGGGTTTTAACCATGCTTTACGTATTATCAAGTCAAAGAAGATACCTTAGAGGAAACAATGCGGTAGCCTGCAGTACTCAACACAGTCATTTTAAAAACTCCCCATTTTCGACAAGCTGTGTGCATCCTGCCATATTTCACTCAATTCATGGTCTTCGTTACAATTAATTATGGCTCTCATAACAAGAAACTCTTGGGTATTCTCTGTCCTACTGGCCAGCTGTCTTGGCTTTAGCTTGATACGTCCTAGTCTTGCTGGAGAAAGGATTCGCTGGACCCCTAGCAGCGATCGAGGCAGTGTCAACTCTACATTATCTGGGGGACGACGAGGCACAGCAGCGGTTAGTTGTTCTATGGATAACAACACAACACAACTAGCCTTGATGGTGCCGGGAGACCAATCTCGATTATTTACAACTCACTCTACACCGACATTAGCCTGGCATGTAACAACCGATAAGCCAGTCTCCATGACCTTACATATCTCAGATCCAGAGATTGCCAACCCTATTTATACTCAAACCGTTGAT
>JBCCJR010000032.1:0-22489 GCA_039045805.1 Cyanobacteria bacterium P01_C01_bin.118 | reverse complement strand
CTTTGAAGTAAAGCTGTTAGTGGGTAGTGCTCTGCATCATTTTTGTGACGAAGCTGCGGTGCAGTTTAATCAAACCAATCCTAAACTGGCCAGTGGTGATGCCTTTTACATGAGCTGCGAAGCGGCAGGCAGCGGCGATGTAGTTGAGCAAACAGTATCCCTGGCTCAGCAGCTACAACAGGGTGCGCTTACCGCCGATGCGCCAGAATTTCCCACAATTCTGTCAGTAGATGGTGAGATTTATCAAAATCAGCTGATTTATCGGATGGACCAGCTGTATCCTGGTCAAAACTATATTCCAGGCATCACAGATGCGCCGCTGTTGGCCACCAGCCCCATGGTATTTATGGTGCCAACCGATTTGGCCCCTGGCATGCGCAAAGTGGATGACCTGTTTACTCAGCTGGTCACGGCTAAGACCCATCAGGATTTAGATTCCAGTAGCCCAGCCCAGCCAATTTACTACGTTCATACGGCCCCTACTCGATCTAACTCTGGTTTGCAGACCCTGGTGTCTCAATTTGCGTCTGTATCCGGTAAGCGCCCTGAAGATCTAACGGTAGCAGATGTGCAACAGCATCAAGCCGCCGTCCAAAACATTCAGAGTAAGATTACTCGCTATGGTAAATCCACCTCCACACTGGCCAAGGCCATGGTGGAAAATGGGCCATTTTGGGCATCCATTGGTTCGGTGTATGAATCCTCGGTAATTGCAGCTAATACGGAGCTGCCCCCCGGCGGCACCCGCTATGAAGCGGTGTATCCCCAATCTACGTTTACCTCAAATATGCGGGGGATTTTGCCTAATGCTCCCTGGGTCAGCGATCAAGAAAAAGAAGCGGCTGACCAAATTTTAGAGTATTTACAGTCTCCCTCTACTCAGCAAATTGCCACCAATTTAGGGCTGCGTCCTGGTGTACCAGGAGTAGCCTTAGGACCTAAATTCAGCGCCAACTTTGGTGTAGATCCCCAGGCCAGCTACGACTCCTACCGTCCCCCTGCTCCCCAAGTGGCTGAGGCTATGTTGACGACCTGGAGTCAGGTGGCTAAAAAGTCTTCTCTAGTAGTAGTGGTAGTGGATACTTCCGGCTCCATGGAGGGTAATAAATTGCCATCGGTACAGAATACGCTCCAAACCTATGTAAATGCCCTGGGGCCTAAGGATCAGGTGGCATTGATTGATTTTGATAGCGATATTCGTCAGCCTGTGCTGGTGGATGGTACAGCTGAGGGTAAAGCCCGAGGTCTGCAGTTTATTGCTAGCTTGCGGGCAGACGGGGGCACTCGTTTATATGATTCAGCCCTGGCAGCGCGGAACTGGCTCTCTCAAAACTTACGAACTAATGCCATCAATGCAGTGCTGATTTTGACTGATGGTGAGGATTCCGAGTCAAACATTGGCCTGGAGCAGTTGGGGCAAGAGCTATCCAAAAGTGGATTTTCCTCCGATCAGCGTATTGCCTTCTTTACAGTGGGCTATGGCAAAGAAGGAGAGTTTAACGCCGAGGCATTAGAACAAATAGCCCAGCTCAATGGGGGGTACTATCGTAAGGGTGATCCAGCCACTATTGGTCAGCTGATGGCTGACCTGCAGGTAGAGTTTTAGGAGCGTCGATGAAACTAGCCAATCCATTGCAGTATCCACTGGCGGTGCTGGCGGGGGGCATTTTTTTGGTAGGCGGTGTGCGGCTGGGACGCTTGCCCAGTGTTGTGGCGATACCGGGAGCCGTTGCGATCGCAACCATCGGAGCCACCGTCCTAAAATCCCGAGAACCAGATAATGTGGAGCTCACCAATAAAGCCATCGACCGAGAATTTCAGCACTTACGGCAGCAGGCAGTGGAGCTGGGGGCACGGGCCGATGAGCTCAATGCAGAAGCAACCAAGCTGCTGACGGCTAGCGATCAGATTGAGCTGTTGGGGGTGGTGCAGTATGCGTGCGATCGCACCCGAGAACTTCCCCAAAAAATCGACCAGCTGGCCCTGCGTTTAGACAACAACAACGCCCTACTTTCCGTTAACGATCTAGAACGTCAGCTCAAACAGGCCGAAAACAAAGTGCGTAACAGTAAAGGCGTAGCTCAGGAACAATGGGGCAAACTGGCCAACAGCCTCAAGCGCAACATTGCCCTAGCCCAGCAAGGAGAAGACGCCCGTCAAGCCCAGCTAGCCAATTTATCCACCCTAATTGCCGAATCGGGCGGTGTCCTTCAACAGCTCCAAAACAAACTTCGCACCGCTGACCTCACCAGTGCAGTCGCCGCCGATGAACTTCGCGAACTCAGCGATGAATTCAAAGGTTTCCAAGAAAATGTCGATGTATTGATTGCCTGATTTCCAATTAATTTCTGGTCAGGCCTCGGGCTGCGCCCACCCTCCGAATTCCCCATTCTGAACTCTGAACTCCGAATTCCGAATTCCCCATGTCCAAACCCCTCATCTCCCTCGCCATCATTGCCGCCTCTGCCGGTCTGGCCTACGCCCCTCTACCCGGCGTTAACCAGACCATTACCATTGTCAGCGGCAGCGAACTACAGGAACCTCTAAAACTACTCGAAACCCGGTTCGAACAACAAAATCCTGCGATTCAAATCAATCTTGAATTTCAAGGCTCCCAAGATATCGTCAACAAATATATTGACGACAATAATGACTTTGAACCCACGGTGCTAATTCCTGCCAATGGTCAACTGCTGGATGAACTTAGTCAGCGCTGGCAGGCCCAGTATGGTGATGAGCCCTTCTACGAAACGCCCCAGCCGATCGCTAAAACCATGTTAGTCGCTGTCTCCTGGCCTGAGCGCGCTCAAGCGCTATTTCCTGGTGGAGAGTTTCAGTGGCAGCGTCTAGAAGATGCCATGGAGAATGGTAACTGGGATGAGATTGGCGGGAATGCCGCCTGGGGAAGCTTTGACTTTGTTACCACTGACCCCACCCGCTCCAACAGCGGTCAGCTCACTATGAGTCTGTGGTCACAGTCTGAGGCCAATAGCAACACTCTCAATACCGCTGACTTTGGTAAAAACAATGTGCAAACATTATTTGGCCTGGTGAAGCGCTCCGTATACCAGCCACCTCGGTCCACAGATATCTTGTTGCAAGAGTTTATCACCCGTGGCCCCAATGATGCCGACATTGCTACGGTCTATGAAAGTATTGCCCTACACCGATGGGAACAGTCCAGCGCCACCCAGGGCCAACCCTACCAAATTCTCTATCTAGACCCAACTATCGAGACGGTCTCCACCGCAGCGATTGTGCGCCGCGATATCAGCGGTGGTGAAGCCAAGGCTGCGCAACAGTTTATCGACTTCTTACTGGCACCAGAACAACAGGCCGTATTTATTCAACATGGTTTCCGTCCCATGAATGCCAAGGTAGATCTTACCTCTGTCCCCAATAGCCCCTGGAGTAAAAACATTCCTGGTGCAACCACAGACCTCACTGGACAGGTTAGCATTCCTCCCGATCGTTCTGTCGTAGAAGAAGTTATCCGCCAATGGCAGCGGGCCAATTAGCCAGACTGGCGTGTCGCTAAGCCCTGTTGAATTGACAGAGGCTGGAGAGGACTATCTACTGATTATTTGACCTGTGTGCTAAACCGCACATAGCCATAAGCTGCAGTGATATTGGTGGTTGCGTCGGACAGGTCTCCCAGGTTCACAACAACAGCGCCGTTAGTGTTGGCGTTGACACCGTCGCCGTCGCCATCACAGTCGATGCCAGGGAAGCTGTTGGCAGGATCAACTCCAGGGCTAAAGTAGGTGGCACTGTCGCCGTCGTTGGCTCCAGTATGATAGTGAGTGGTGCCATTACGGAAGAGTTCGATACTGAGGTCAGCATTACCGATACCGCCTAGAGCTTGAGGGCCCCTGCCAGTGTAAGCATTGTCGATAAAGCTAGTGAAAGTGGGAACATAATCACAAAAGAGAACATTCTTCGCCGTGGTATCACCAGAGGAGAGAAAATAGATAGTGTACTCAATCTCATCATTGGGAGTAACGTTACCCCCATCGATGTGTCCCAAAAGATTAACTGTGGGATCAGGCCATTGGTCAGTGTCTGGGGGCTGAGCCGGATCGGTGACCGAAATGTCATTATCATCGTAGGGACTATTGGCCTCATCCAGATACAGGCTAAGATCGGCTCCGTCTGCGGTTGTGGTATTGCCGTTGATGCGGGTAATGCGTTTCACCAGCAATAGATTAGGGGTGTTAGCAAGCGGCACCGTCACGGTTAAGGGAGTGGGGTCGGGTCTTGCCCCAGTAGGTGGATAGTCAGATAGCAGACGTGGTCCGCCAAACCCAATGGGTATATTTTCTAACTCTGCCTGGTTAAACACTTCACCTGGAGGGGTGTCTGCCGGAATTAGCACTTGAATAGAGAACTCAACCGTTTGATTGGAGGGCACTGTTAATCCCGTAATCTCTAGCTGCTGGCTGTTGCCATAGGCATTGACAATGCCATCCAGAGGATTTACTAAAGAACCAGAGACATATGTGCGACCATCGGTACTGGGCAAAATATCACGAAAGGAGACACCGCCCAGGGGAAAAGGATTCTGGTTTCCAATTTTATAAGTATAGGTAACGGTTTCCCCTGCTTCTACGGTAGTCGTTGATATATCTTTTTGAATCAATGGGCTGTAAGGACAGGCTGCACCATCGTTTTTGACAACGTTGCGCCCTGTAGCATAGTCGGCCCCAAGGGCGATGTTGTTGGTGAGATCCAGGGAAAATTTAAGCAGCCGTCCAGGGTTATTTTGATAGGCATAAAAGTCACCAAACACATCGAAATATGAAGCACCGGCCTGAGTGATACTACTGGTGCCAGGGGCATATTGGGTGCTTAAGTTGGTAACTTGCCCCGTTGTAGGATTGATTTCTACAACAACGTCATTGTCCTTATCAAAGCCATATAGCAATCCATTAACGGGGTTAAAGGCAACATCATCTGCTTTAACTCTGCGACTTAGACGGACACTACCGATTACCACTGCTGTGGCTCCGCTAACATTGAGTTTATATATCCACCGGCCACTTTGGGCATAGAATATACCGCTACCATCTACATCTCCAGAAAAGATCTTATTTGGCACACTACCGGGGTTGCCCAGGTTAGTCACTGTGCCATCGGCAGCCAGACGGTATACATTCCCATTATCAGGGTTGACGCCATAGATATAGCCATCTTGCACGTTAAAGCCAATCCCATTCATATAGGTGCTGATGGGGTCTGGAAAGTTACTGCCTAGAAAGGTTGACAGGGGCAAGAGCTGATTGTTGCCGGTATCTGCAGCAAAGTAGCGTGAGTTAGCATCTTGAGCGATTAAAAAAGTGCCGTCACAGATAAAGGGAGGCCCACTGGCGGCTGAAGTCACAGTGATATCATCACTGACAATGTTGTTGCTCAAGTCTGGATCGGTAATGCCGGGAGCAGCTTCGTTGCGATCACGATTCCCTACCTCCACTGTACTTGTCACCATCCCCGGCGGAGTTGGTAACAGAGTTCCTGTCACCGTAAATGTCGCCACTCCACCTGCCCCCAGGCTCAAACGAGTATTGATTGTGTTGCCACTCCCCGCGCTTGTTTGACAGTCGTCTAAACCACCAGACGGTGTAGATACTTGACAGCTCCACAACACGTTACTCAATTCTGACGGC
The DNA here is from genome assembly GCA_039045805.1 of Cyanobacteria bacterium P01_C01_bin.118. Taxonomy (GTDB): domain Bacteria; phylum Cyanobacteriota; class Cyanobacteriia; order Phormidesmidales; family Phormidesmidaceae; genus Leptothoe. Next base: position 16,826 of record JBCCJR010000032.1, on the reverse strand, counting down.
ACAAAGTCCAGCAGCGGTATATCCACCGCGTCCGTCGGCCCCTGGTTGGTCACCGTCATTATGTAGGTAACCGTGTCTCCTGGTTTAAAAGGACCACCACTGTGGGTTTTAGTCACTGCAATATCAGCCTGTAGCTTTTCTGCTAACGTCGCCCCAATAAAGCTAATGTGCTCGCGATTGCCCGTATCACCAGGGGCATCATCGCCGACTACCACAAGCATTTGTTTTACCTGGGTGGCATCATCTACAAAACCGATCCAGCGAGTAGTGCGATTACCGCAGCCACGGAAAGTAGCTGAGCCACAGAGGCTCGGGTCAACAGTAGGTGGTATAACAATATCGTCGCCGATGCGATTGCCGTCAGCATCCAGCAATCTAACAATAGCTGACGTGCCATTGGGGTTAGTTTCTAAATCACCAAACCAGGCCCCAAAAGCAGTGACTGGTTCTGAAAACTCAAATAAAACCGCATTACGACTGGTGTTGGCACCAATATTTTCATTAAAAAAACGGGGTTGGGCTGCCGTGTTGTAAAAACTTGCTGGGCGAGGGGCATCACCCTGGAGTGTAGTAGAGTTAGCAAGTTCAGCATTGCCTGTGATAGCTGTGCCAACGCCGTTGGGATTAATTAAATCAGCATTGGTAAAATTGTATAATGACGCCGTAGTAACAATACCGCTGGCAGTGGTAAACAGCTCATAGTTATCCGCCGGAATCGTTGCCCCACTACCTGATACGATTTGGTTTTGGGTAACGACGACAGCACCGGCGCTATTAGCCTCAATAAGCCACGGCGTATCAAGCAAATCCACCTGATTGCGACTACTGCTATTGTTGTAGCCCACTTCATCACTGATGTGGGGAATAGGTGCTGCAATCGCTGTTGTGAGTGGACAAAAAACTGCCATAGCCGATATCCAGGAGAGAGCTATCTCTTGGAGCCAGTATCGAGATGGCCATGGCCAGTGTCCCACTGTTTTCATGATTGATTATCCGTGACGGAGTTGTCGAAATCCTTTCGACTCGTAGTTGAATCTGCACACCTCAATAATCCAAGGATTCACACCATTAGCTTAGGGATTACTAAGCAATTTCTTGGACTTTTTTGTTGGATGCACAGACACCTTTAAGAGCGCGGGGCAGGGAGGGGTGCGCATTGGATATTCTCAATAGTGGCTGGCCCCATACGGTTAGGGCGAGTGACGCTGGTTTCTCCCAAGGCAACAACTGTCGTATTGAGAGCAGGCTCAGATGTGCCGTAGCTTGGGTCAGTGGCAATACCGCTGAGCACATCTCCAGGTTGTAGGTCGCTAGACACTAAGACAAATGTTCCATCCTCGGCAACTTCAACAGTAATTAACGGTCTGGTTAGGGGACCATATTCACCTGTCTTACCTCGGGTGAGATAGAGCTGTACCGTAGAGCCGACATCCGCTTTCCCCTGGATGATCACTTCGCCATCCAATAAAAAGAATTCAGGACTATCAAACTGGGGTGGGTTAATGGCGCTGTTCCCCGTATCTCGTCGTCGATTGTGTGAATCCCGCAGTGGGTTAGGGCCGTCGCCCCGTTGAAAGCTTTGCACACTGGGATTGCGCCGGGTGTTGAGATCGATGCTGAGCGCTTCTAAATTCTCCATGCGATTGCTCTCAATCACATTACGCTGGCTTTGGGGATAACCTCCCTGACTATAGGCAGTTACCACTATACCGGGACCCGCTTGATTTGTAATAAAGTTGTTGTTTACCTGATGATCATTACCCATTAGATAAATGGCCGCTCGCTGTAGTCGTTGACCATTAAAGTGGATGTTGTTGTTGTTAATATTGACAGCACCCTGGGGTTTGAACAAAAAGATGGCACTGCCGTTGTTTCCACATATCAGGTTGTCAGCAATCAATCCATTATCAATGCGACCTTCTAAACGAATGGCATCGGGTATTCCCGCTAAGCCATTGTTGACAATCAGGTTTTCAACAATTTTTAGATTCTCGGCCTGTGCTCCGGTGATAACACCGCTGCCGTCATGGTATGAAATTCGGTTGTGCTGTAGTGTAGCACCTGCGCTATTAAATACGGACACCCCAAAGGCAGAGGGATTCTGGGGCATACGATTATCGATGGGAATACCGAGCCAATTGTGTTCAATAATAATTCCCTCAGGCGGCTTATTCTCGTTATAAACAGAGAACTCACCACTGGGAATAGGCTGCTGACCCATATCTGGCGTGGGAAGTTCATGGCCAATAAAAATATCCGCTGGTGGCGTGGATTCGGTGGCCCTATGCTTTGAGGTAAAACCATACAGACTCAACCCTCGAATGGTGACATTATCTGCAGCGATCGTGAATCCTCGAAATATCTCTGCATCATTAGCCGAGGTAATCTCTACTAGGGGAATTGCTACTAAGATTTCTGCTGTAGCTGATTTGGTGGCATCATAACCAGGTTGGGTAGTGCCATCAATGACTAATCCGGGTTGGGACAGCACAGGGAGCAGTGCCTGTAGCTTAATGGTGGTGTCGTTAGCTGGTAGGTCAAAGGCAATGACTGAACTATCTGCGCCAGTTATCTGCTGTTGTTCTGTCTCACTTAGTGCAGCTCTGGTCAGGGTGCCATTGGTAATTGCGATCGCCTCTCGCAGCGTTAGCTGATCATCAGCAGTGATCGGTCCATCCTGGGAACTGTTCACCGTAATTTGGCCCCCAGGAAAACGGGTATTCTCCACAGTTTGGGCAGTGGCTACCATCATAGTGACGACCGCAAAGCATAAAGACGTTGCTAGGGTATAAACAGATTGGCGATAGATCATGGCTCTAGCATTCGAAGCATTATGTAAACGAGAAAATAGCTGAATAACAGAATTTATTGCCCTAGTTCACCCATAGAGGAATGGCCATAATCTCCATTCTCATGAGCAGATTCCTGTTGTTGTTCCGGTGCAACATCCTGCAAGCCAAAGCTATTGAACAGGCTGTTGATTTTGGCTGACATGCCCAGATAAAAACCACTGGCGGAACGATTTACCCCAAAGTCATCATCGTAGGCACCGCCGCCGCTATAGCCTGCATAGATGCGTGTATCGGGAGAAGGATAAAAACCAGCTTCTAGAGCGTAACCCAATTCACTGTAGTCGCCTAGACCACCAAACCATCGGACTTCAGCACTCAAATCCCAGCGATAGTCAAAGCGGTAGGTGGCTCTAAGCTGAGCCATGTGCAAACTGTTATTGGAAACAAAGTCTCCCCCTTCATCGGCAGATAACCTAATTTTGGTTTGGCTGTGGCGAAAAGCATACTTACCGTAAAATTCCCACTGCCAGTTAGGTGCATAGAGGACCTCTGCCGCAAATAGGTGCTCGGATGTATCAATACTGCGGCCAAACAGGGCATTGGTGGGTAATGTGCCAGGGTTTATCCGATGCTCGTACCGCAACAGTGCGTTAAATCGGTCGTCGTTAGGGTCGCGATAGGCCAGCCCCAGCTTTAGGTTACTAGTGGTGCCAATGTTGCTAATGCGCTGATTAGCTGCCCGATTTAGCTGATAGTTAAACAGAGTACTGAGGGCTGGGGTGAGCCGTCCTACCGCCGAAGCATTTACCAAGGTGTTGGTTCCCTGGGAAGAATCACGATGTTCAAAGCGGACATTGGCCTGCAGATCTGGGTTGTCAGTGTAGGCAAGGCCAACAGTGTAAGTACTGCCATTGACGGTTCCTAAGGAGGACCCTCCAGTTCCTACAGCAAAGGGTTGAGCAAACTGTGTACCGGCAGCAGTATTACCAAAGATGCTGTGAAAGGTGCGCTCATAGCCTAAATCCAGTCGCAGACCTGGGGCCAGGTTAAATCCGTGCTCAATGCCGATAGCGCCCCCCAGATACTGACCGTCGATGCTGCTAAAACGGCCTCGAAGTTTGGTGTCCTGGCCTAGGGCATGTTCGCCAGACAGGTCAACGATGGTGTAAGAGTCGCGATCGCTAAGTCCTTCATCTCCGTAAAAGACCTGACCTAGCCCCAGGTTCATCCCTGGCAAAAACTGCCAATCTAAACCAATAAACGTACGACTCGGATAAAGCGGATCGCTGTCGGAGGAAAGGTTTAGCTCGTTTTGGGCACGCAGGGTTAGATTGTTGGTCAGGTTGGTGGTCAACCGAGTGCGAAGCTGATCGCTGCTGGCATTAAAGACGCTAGGCTGGGTACGGTCGGTGCGATCGCGATGAATCCAATCCACGTCCAAATTAGAATTACCTATCCGCTGAGACAGTCCCAAAGAATAGGTGGTTAGCGAATTGTCTACTCGGCTGCCGGGCACCGGCGTTAGCCCTGGTGTTAGCAAATCTTCGAGGTCAGTGATGGGACGAGGTGCCACCCCTTTATTGTCCTCATGGTCAAACTGAGCCCGCAGCGTCGTATCAGGACCGACTTTCACATTAGCCAGGGCACCGTAGCGCGTTTGCCCTGGGACAAAACTACTGGTGGCATTATTAGCAAAGCCCGCATCAGTGGATCGCCAATAGGCACGGCCAGTCAACCAGTCACCGAGACCGCCATCCAACTCCACCCGATAGGCTGAACCGCTAATGGAACCGGAGAGATCAAAGTCATGTTCAGAATAGGCATACTCCGCCACTAGACGAGAATTGTTGCCCAAGGCAATCTGGGCGTCTGCGCCATAAAGTTCAAAGTTGCGGTTACCCTGATCTTCTCGTAGATAGGAAGCGCCTAGCCAGGATTCTGTACCCAGCTCACGAGAAAAGTTATACTGCAAACGCCCTGCCAGAATATTAGTATCGGTCTCTTCACCTTCATACTGATATGTGACAACAATGCGGTTGACCAGGACCTCTGCAAACTCACCCACTGATGTTTGCAATACTGGATCTTCAAAGAGTAAGGTGCCCCGATCATAGTCAATATCGTAATCGCTGCTGCGAAATAACCGTTCCCGTGAAATAACAGTGCCAGGACGATTAACGTCTTCCATTTCAATATAAACCTGTTCACTACCAGGGATCACTAATCGACGAGAGAGAAAATAAAGACCGCCTGTGCCATCGGGAGTGATAGTATCTCGTTGAAATCCTTCAATATTGTCACCATACAGCCCCGTAATCGCTAGATCGCCTAGGTTATAGTTAAACTTAAAGCCGTGGAGCTGGCGTGATGTGCTGGTAAATAGCTGAGATGAATTGGCAAATTCTTGGGTGTCATAGTCACCCCACATAGCATAGTCGGTGTTCGCTCCCTTTACGGGAGATGTTCGCTCTAAACGCACAAACAGCCGATCTGTCGATGGGGTAGTAACATCCATCGAAGAGTCATCGCCATACACTGGGTACAAGTTATTACAACTACCTGAACTTTGCCGGAAGAGAGCCGTTTCCCCACGACAGTCTTCATTTAATGGGCGATCGCTATTAAACGCCGCCGTCAGTAACCATTCACCCAAATTACCCATAGTAAAGAGGGATGCATCCAGATCCAGTTCGTAGCCGTTATTCTCATCGGGGGGTAAAAAGTCTCGTAAACTGTCGTGAAAATTTGTTCCCCTTGCCCCCCATCGAAGATCCACAATCCCTGTGGCAATGCTGGGACGCTGGGGTGTGGCAAAGCGTATTTGGTTAAACGCTTCTAGGCCATTAGTTGTGGCTTGCAGCTGTACTATGTGAGACTCCAGCGATGACTGCAGCTCAGCTGAAAAGCGACCAGCCCGAACTTCTACCTGAAATCCAGGTTGGTCTGGAACATGGTCCACACCTACAAATTCACCATCGGTAGATTTGAGGGTAACAATAGCATTCCAGTTAGAAGTATTGCCCTGGGTATCAAGTAATTGCCCCTGCAGTGTGGCGGTTGAGCGACCATCGGCTGGGATTTGTGACTCCCGAGAACGGAGCGTTATATCCACAGGTGCCCCTCTGACCTCTATCGCCGTCGATTGTAATATGCTGCCATCAATGGAATGAACTATCGTAATATCGTTGTGCCCCTCTCCAAGGGGCACCCCATACCAGGTCTGGGTCACTATACCCGTCCTAGGGTCAGATTCTGTTCGACCAATTAGATCGTCGCTAACGGCGTCTCCATTGACCTGAAGCTGAATCTCAGTTGTCCTCGGAAAGCGAACGATTACCGTGGTGGCAGGAACATCAACGACGCTCCCTGCTACTGGATTTATGATTTGAATTTGATTGCTAGAAACAGTCTGAGACAGCTCTGGAGTAGGCGTAATGAGATTTTCTATCGAAGCTGATCTGGTTGAGTTTGAAAGTTTTACAATTATTGAGGTTTGAGGTGTATTTGTTTGACTCAGCTGATATTCTGACTGCTGTTGAAGTTGAGATGCATTGGCCAAACCACTAAAAGCAATTGTTGATAGCGCTGCTGAACCACCTAAGAGGATTTGGAGTTGACTTGGAGATAGTTTGTTGGATGAAGGATTAAATTTCTCTAAGGCTAATCCTAGTTGGGAGGTGAAGTTTGGTCTTTGACCGATAATGCTTTCATGACTAGGCAACGCTCTCAATAGTTGAGCTTTTGCTATGACTGGAGAAGTAGCTGCTCTTTTCGAAGCTTTTATTCTTGTCCGAAGACCACCTTTTTGTTGTAGCCTTATAAAAACTAAAAGCTTTAAGTAAAGCTCTTTAGGATCGTAACTAGATGACATTACTGGGCACCCTCCTGGAACGTGGGTGTGACTCCAAAGTTCATTCGCACCATGCCACCAGGAGCGATATTTACTATCCGAGACTGACTGTTGCGCTCACTAAAGTAAAGATTTGGAGCCAGGGTATATCCCGGTAAGCTTGTGAGGTCCAAAACTCCGCTGCGAGTACCTGGCAGCATACATTGCACTGAGTAGAGACCATCGGCATCAGTGAGAATACGATTGCCATCATCTAAGAAGATAACTGCATTGGGGATGCCAGCTTCGCCGGGCTGTTGTTCTCCATCAAAGTTTTTATCCACAAATACACGACCAATCAGGGTGCCACAGTCATTGATAATCCCTGGCTCGATCACTAATCGATGAATACTAGGCCCATCCTGGACAAAGAACTGGTTGTCGCTACGTTCAGAGGTAACATAAGCAGAGTTCTCACCATCTCCACGTAGAGCATCAGGGGTGACCCGTACGGCATAGAGCACACTCATGCTAGTATCAGCCGGCAACAGGTTGGGAATATTAAAAGTTACGGCAGACCCCGATGTTTGAACATTGATGGCAACAGTTTGTTCACTCAAGACTCCGATGACAGATTCTGGAATCAGTTGAAAGCCCAGAGGTAGAAAATCCTCAACGGTAACGTCTTCTAAGGCCGTATCGGTCAGGTTCCGTAGCTCTAAACGATAAACAACGGTATCTCCTGGTTGAGCAGCTGCGCGATCAGCGGTTTTGGTAATGCTGATTTGGTTTGGATCACACATCACCATTCCCAGGGCCAGGGAGAACAGGTTTAGATCCTGCGTTTCAGCATTAAAAATTTCAACAACAGTTTCTGAAATTTGATTACCACCGTCGGTGGTAATCGGAATTCCATCTAAGGCTGTGGCGGTGTAACGAATAACAGAGTTATTAACTCCGCCGGTGCTATCTGTTAGCTCCAGTTTGATTCGTCGTTCAGGGAAAACAGAACCTGACGGTGGATTGACCACTAAAATATACTGAGCACTTTTTTCAGTTTGGGTGAAGCCTTCATTTACAGGGCTTATTAAAGGTTTATTGGTGTCGAATAAAAAGTTGTACCGCCCAGCGTCTATGTTGGTTAAGAAAAACGGATTGAGATTTTTTATATTCGGTGTCTTCCCACCAGCGATGCCGTTGTTCTCAATGTCTGGAAACTCAGTGCTGGTCAAGGAGACCAATGGACCTAGCTCCAATCCTGTTGCATCTGGTTCGTATAGCGCGACAGAAAATCCGTCATAGTTAGATAAGAGTTCTCCATTACAGCCTAAAATTTGCCCCAGCGGGTCAATCAGCTCTCTTGTCTCGACCAAAACTTCTGCAGATACACCACCAAGAATGGTGTTGCGGTCAGCATCACGATAGCTAAAAGAGGCCGTATTATGAAGTTCACCGATGGTTGCGATCGCAACCATCGGTGTCTGACTAGCAGCTGCTAGCAGCAAAACCATTAGACCATGAGGCCATCTACGCCAGGCTCCTGATTTTGGTTTAGATGGCTGCAATAATCTCATCTTTTGCTTCAAGCCTGGATAATTTAAAAATGAGCGCTAGCGACATTTATTACCGATTGTGATAGCGCGAGCGCTGACGTGTCAGTTTGCGCTCAAGAGATGTTTTCTAATGAAAACCCAATGGTTGAATGCACCGAATTTTATCCATCAACAATCTCCCCTCATATTCAGGGTGTAATGGAATATCAATGTCCTCGAAGCTAAAGCGAACGCTGCTAGAAAGCTAGAGCATTGATATATGAATATTCAATTTGAGAAATGCTGTTGTGAGCAAAAATATGGGAAGAGAGTCTTCCCATCCCAGCACCAATATCTATTTGATCATAACGTTATAGAACGCTTTAACAGCTTGAGCAGATGCTAGCTCGTCTCCAAAGTTCCACTGAATGTGAGTGTACATTGCCGCAGGTGCAGGCTGAAGCTCAACAGTTCCATCAGATAGTTTTACTTCAACCATGGGCTCAGCAACAAAGCTTTGAGCATTGTCAATGCTATAAACAATCTCAGCATTGGCGTCAGTCTTAGCAGACTTCAGTATGTAAGTTGTTTTGTCCGGTATGGGCTGAGTGATAGATAGCCCTTTAGCTTCTACATCACCAGAGTTTGCCCCATCAACTGTGTAGCGCAGCACATCACCAGGCTGAACAGTCACCTTACCTACTAACGATTTCCAAGAGATTTTCTCTTGACCGTTAGCATCACGGTTAATAACCTGCTTCTCAGCGCTTAGGGTTAGCTTTACTTCAGGACGTAAAACAGCTTCGACAATAGCGTCTTTAACCTCTTGTAACTGTGCCAATACAGGCTGACTACTCACAAAAGGTACAGCACCGACTAACGCGAAGACGCCAAGACCTAATAATAGACGGTTCTTTGCAAATAAACGTTGGATCATCATTAATCTCACTTAACTTCAAAAGTATTTTGGACGTGTCGAAATTCGGAAGTCGAAGGTCTGATTTGTAGAAGAGGAGGTTATGTAGTTCCCCCCTTCTGCAAACAGTGCATCAGGTTTAGTTAATGCGACGCTCAAACTCAACGTAGCCACTCTCTAATGGCTCGATATCACCATCAATGGCAAACACATATTTAGTCGTATCTGTGTTGTGGGTCGTTCCAGAGAGTTCAGTGGTGGGCGTAGCCACATCAGGGTTAAAGTCAGGTAGATTGCTACCGTCGCAAACTTCACTGCCGCTGAAGAACAAAACACTACCCGTAGAGCCTGCATCTAAATTGGCCATATCCACAGAGCCAGGAACGTGACGGGTGTCTAGATCGGTGCTTAAGGTGCCATCACCATCGCCATTATCATTATCCAGGGCCCAGTTGTTGGAAGTTGTGAGCACTGCATAATTGCAAGCCCGTTCTGTACCATCCTCAATGATTGCTAAGTCAGACGCTGTCAGCAGCACATTACCCTGCATTGCACCGGTCTCAGTTTCCGAGATATTGGTATAGGTCACACGATACCGAATATGGTTGCCAGGTGCAGGATTACCTGAGACCGGTGGACCATCACCACGTAGAACCTGAGCCGTCTTAACTAACTCTAAGAAACCAGTGTAAACGCGATCAATAGTGATGTTATCAGCTACATAAATCTGATTTTGACCATCAGCCACGCTATCAAACTGTGCCAGGATGGGTACTGGATAGCTATCTTGCTCAACTACGCCTGCGCTGGGTAAATCAACCTCAACACCATAGTCAAACTCGTCAGGACCAACGGTGGAGCCATCAGCTCGGATTGCAACAACTACATCTGGACCAGAGGTCTTAGTCCATGTACCCGCTCCATCATAGGTAAACAGGGTACGAGTACCGTTGGGGGCAATGATAGTTGCAGTTGTATTGTTAGGTAGGTCATCTACAGTATCAGGTGCAATGGGAGTCAGTGTTACCCAACCATCATTAGAGCTATCGTTCTTAACTGTGTTGGTAAAGGCAACTACCGGAGGGTCACCATCAGAGAAGGGGGCTGACTTATTAGTAAAGTCATCGTCAGTACCAGTGGGACCGACAGCACCGGGAGCACCATCAGGACCATTCAGCAATTCAGATACAGGTTCTGCAACCAGCTCAACAACAATGGCTTCACCATTCCCATCTGTTGTGTCACCAGAGTTGTCATCAGCGGGGTTAAGTGTTCCAGTCGCCAGGTTCTCAGGGTCAGCAGGATCTTCGCTGGTAACGGTTTCACTAATACCTATATTAATCAGATCAGAGGGATCATCAATGAAACCATCGCCTGGTGTAAATCCTGAATGCACCTTATCTGGTCCTGAGGTATCGATCGCATCCGGGTTAAAGTTGCTATAAGTTTCCGTAGTTGGATCATAGTTACTGGGTGTTGTGTCACCAGATTCATCCATTACCGGAAAGTTGAGAGACTCATCCACAGTTGGTGTCAGAGGATCATCCTGGGTACCCGAACCAAAGATTTGAGCAATGTTAGCGATGGTAATTGGTGATTCATCGGGATCGGTATATCCATCTGCCACAACTGTAATCTGGAAACCATTAACCGTTGTACCTTTCGTAACTATCTCATCAGCGTTTTTGATAAAACCAACGCGATTTGTGGCAGCGGTAGGAGTCCCTGTTTGCCATTCTGCTTCTAGGGGATTGGTCCCGATGGGAGATTCAGTATAAACTGGGGTCCACGTTCCGTCAGTCGAAGTGAGAGTTTGAACAGAAGTTCGATCAGGCAATGCATCTGAAATCAGAATATGTCTTGCATCAGTCCCATCAACATTGATGAGGATCGGACGCAAGTCTGCGGCTATATCACCATTGAGGTCGGTGTTGCCAACGTTGAATTCTATAGCATAGGTAAGAGTGTCATCAACAGGATTACCAGTAGATCCTGCATTATGATTGATTAATTGTTTCAAAAGAGTGACAAAAGGCTGCTGCAGGGCAGCTTCACCGATAGTAATCTCACCAGTATCACTGGCTTCACGCTCGCCGTTAGCGGGTGCTTCGTCACCTGCTTCAGCTGCAGTTTGAGTCTCACTAGGATCATTAGGATCGTTATCGTCCGTGAAGACGCTGCCACCAGAGGAGTCGTAGGGCTGATTCTGACCATCACCGGGGGTGTCACCATACTGTACGGTGATAACATCGTCGACTTGGGCGCTGCTGGAGACATTAACAATCACTCGAACCTTAAAAGACCCTCCCGCTGCGATGTTTTCTACATCTGTTCGAGAGGTGAAAGCAGTGTAGCCATTGCCATCATCCAGGTCCACCTCAATGCTCGCCACACTGTCTACAGGGCCGGTAAAGTCAGCCAGTGCAGGTAAACTGATATCCGTTTCATCGTTACCGACGTTAGTGATATCAAAGACAAACTCTAGTTGTTCTCCAGCCTCTGGTGGATCACCATCAGGATTATATTCTTGAGCGGTGGTGTTAACAACGGTAATACCAGCAATCTCAGCGATTTCAACGATAACGGTATTTGAGGTGGATGTCTGAGGAGTGCCGGCAGGGTCACGGTAAGTGGCAGTAGCCGTGTTGGTGATTTTGGTGCCTGCAGCAGTCCCCTCTGCCAACACGATACTCACTAGATTAAATACACCCCCAATTGCCAGGGCGGACGCAATGACTGGCTTGAAAAGCTGCCAGCTTAGGTTCTTAGCATTTCTATTTTCTGTCATTATTTCTGAGAACTAATGAATAAATTACGCAGAGTAGAGACACACTTTGTTGACAGCCATGGAGCAGCGAATAGAAGGAGATGCAGCCACCTGTAACCGTTAAATAAAGAGCTTTTTCTGATTGCAAGAAAGGGCTATCAAAGCCCATTTACAACAAAAAGTTTGCAACCCAATCTTGAAAAATCACTAAATTCCCCGCCAATGAGCAAGGTTAATTCAATAGATAGTTTCAGAATATTTCTCAGCTTTTCAAAAAAAGTAAAAGAAAATCAATATGGGCATATTGTTCTTAACTAGAAACAATATGTCTATATTCTCTTGTATTTAGCTTGCAAGATGCCCTACTATCTTGAATGCCCTTTTTTTGATAATGTCAATATAAGTCTTAACGCTTAACTTCATTGCTTAAGTCAAGCAATGAACAACCTACGTCAAACATTGGATCTAAGTGATTTTATAGACAAATAACAGATATCGGTAACTAAATCAGACACCTGAAAATATCGGAAAGCATCTTCAACACTTTTCTGATGAAGACTTTTGGCTATTTTCTCTGAGTTTGTTCATCACCTAAGTACCTTGCGAAAAACACTTAGGTGACATGCTGATTAAATATAAAATTCCTGATTTGAAGCGTCTTATATATCAGACAACAGTTTTATTTGACTCAATATCCGTTTTAGGTAGTCAGCTGAGTCCGTTACAGAATAGATTGCTAAGGGATGTCAAAAAATAATCTCAGGGATTTATCGTTTAATTCCAGCTCTTTCTAAATTTGTTGATTGGATACTGGAATTTAGACAGACCAGGCCATCACCACCAAAAATCAGCTGATATGGTAGCAAAATCCACTAAAAGTACAACGACTCAACCTAATAGTGAACTTGGACAATGATTGTCCTAATATCAGAATAATGTAATAGTGAGCTTTTCCGTGTCAAATATACGGACTAAAATCCTTACTAAGGGCCCATAAAGCTAAATCAACTTTTAGGCCAGCCTGTTTGACGAATTTCTGAAGCTAACTGGGGTGGTAGGATTCGAACCTACGAATGACGGGACCAAAACCCGCTGCCTTACCGCTTGGCCACACCCCATCGTGTGAAGCAAAATGCCCAAAGATCAACGCTTTACCAGCGTTAGTCAGTAGCTTACGTATATTAGCAGTTTTTACCGTTGTAGTGTCAATAACTAAATCGACTTTTTTCAACTTTAAGTAGCTAATGAACGGCCACGCCAGGTCCAGCCCCAGCCGGTCTCGGTTTTGATGATTGAGACTAGCGCGATCGCAACCACAATTCCCCCACTTAACCAGCCCAGCCACCAATAGCGAAACGGCTGATTAAACACCCGCTGCGCCGCCCACCGCATATACACCTGCAGGGCCACACTGACGCCCCCCAGACCGCCGACTAACCACCAGCCAGGACTATGGTTATGGTCAAACACCGTACCCCACAGCCCTGCTGCCAATCCCAACCAGGGCATTACAAATATCAAGCTAAGGGCAAAGGCAGAATACAGGGTGCCACCCAAATTGCGACCCCCACCCTCGTAATAATTTTTGGTCCAGCCTTCCCATAAAGCCCCAAAGGATCGATACATCCGCACCTTAATCAAATCAGTGCTAAGTAAGTATCGCAGTGTCAGACCACTGCGTTTAATCGCCTTGGCCAACTCCACATCTTCCACAGTTTCAGTGGCCACAGCTCGGTGTCCGCCAATGGCGTCATAGGCACTGCGCCGAAACAGCATAAATGGCCCTGCGGCAAACGCGATGTCTTTATCCTCAGGGTCGTTGACTGCTTCAAAATTAAACCCTACGGCAATACAGCTCATCATCACCGGCTGCACTAACCACTCCGCTAAACAACCACAGACGATGCCTGGACCACAGCTAAGCAAATCTGCCTGATGGTTTTGGCTATCCGTCAGAGCTGTTGCAATCGCATCAGGCTCCAGGCGTACATCGGCATCAATAAACAGCACATAGTCCCCCATTGCTTTTTCCACAGCATTGGCACAGGCCCAGTTCTTCCCGCGCCAGGGGATATCTGTGGGGCGGGGAGGAACCGTCATTACCTCTACCCGGCTATCCGTTTTGGCAACTGCAGTGGCTAAGGCTGCTGTATCATCGGTGGACTCGTCATCAGTCACAATCACCTGTAGCTGATCAGGCTGAGGAAGATGGCTGGCCAGGGCTGCATTCAAACACTCGGTGATATTTACCTGTTCGTTATAGGCCGGAATAATCAGAGTAATGATGGGAAGGGTGTCGGGGGAGGTTTTTAACAACGGTAATCGAGGTGCAGTGGCCAATGATGATTGCAAACGCTGATGAAAAATTGAGATCGCAGCCATCGCCACGAGTAATGCTAAACTCCATGCCCCAATCCAAACCATACCCGCACCAAAACACTGACCCAATAAATGTAACGCACCGTAAACGCTTAAATTGATTTACGTTTGAGTGACGCACATGGCTACAAGTTGGGTGTGCTGACCTTACAACCTTCCTTTTTTGATGGGCTATGTTTCTTTGATGGGCCGCGCTCACCCTCCAATTCCTTCTTCGGCATACCCTACGATGGCTTAATCCTCCCCCTCTCCCCTTACCTTCCTCTCCCAATGTTTCTGCAGTCTCTCCACCTACAGCAGTTTCGTAACTATAGCGACCAGGCTATTGAATTTCTGGCACCTAAGACGATTCTGTTGGGGGAAAATGCCCAGGGAAAATCCAACCTGCTGGAGGCAGTTGAACTGCTGGCCACATTAAAGTCCCATAGAACAAGTCGCGATCGCGATCTGGTGCAAAACGACATGAACATTGCCCACATCCGAGCTAGTCTAAAACGGGAACTAGGAGTGTCGGCCCTACAGCTAACGCTACGTCGGGGCAGCCGTCGAACAGCTGTAGTCAATGGAGAAAATTTAAAACGGCAGCAAGATTTTCTTGGGAATCTTAATGCGGTGCAATTTTCTTGTTTAGATTTAGACCTGGTACGGGGAGGACCCGGGGCCAGACGAACCTGGACTGACACATTGTTAATGCAATTAGAACCGGTCTATGTTCATATTCTGCAGCAATACAACCAGGTCCTTAAACAACGCAATGCGTTTATTAAGCAACAGGCCGAACCTGATCAAGAACCACCATTGGAGCCAACACAGCTAGCTCTATGGGATGCCCAGCTCACTACCATGGGAACTCGCGTGATTCGTCGCCGGGCGCGTATGTTACAGCGGTTAATTCCCATTGCCCAGTCGTGGCATCAAGCCATCAGTGGCAGTACAGAGCAACTAGTTATTCACTACAGCCCCAACGTGGATATTGACACAGATGATGCTGATCAGATCCAGCAGGTGTTTTTAGAAAAACTGCAGGCAAAAGCGATGGCAGAGTATTACCAACGCACCACATTGGTGGGTCCCCATCGAGACGACGTGAGTTTTTTGATTAATGACACCCCAGCCCGTCAGTATGGCTCCCAGGGACAGCAGCGCACTTTAGTCCTGGCCCTAAAGCTATCTGAACTACAGCTGATCGAAGAGGTGATTGGTGAACCACCGCTGTTGTTATTGGACGATGTGCTAGCTGAACTAGATTTAAACCGCCAGAATCAACTACTAGATACCATCCAAGATCGCTTTCAAACTCTCATCACTACAACTCATTTGGGTTCATTTGATGCTCAATGGCTCAAGTCTTCTCAAATTTTAAAGGTTAAACAGGGACATTTGGAACGTAAGGAATAGGGCGAACAAATCAAAAATCCAAGGTCGCAGTCCAATCGATTTCTCATTTCTTATCAAGTAACGATAAACCTTGATAAAGACTTTTCTGGGCATACTATCTCCATAAATTTCAGATAAACGTTAGAGACACATCAATACTTCTCGCAGCATTGATGTGTCAAAGTTAAGCTAATTATTTTCTTGGCTAGAGTAGTTGGACATCATATTCGAAAAGCCGTTTTCCTATAATCTTCTTGGTATCTAACTAACACTTAAGACTTCATCAGGGCACAATCACATTAGATTTTTGCATTTACTCATCTACAGCAGATTGTCCTATGGACTATGGAGCCATCGTTGATGGCTTATGCAATTAATTTTCTGGATTGTCATGCTCTTAAAAGTGCCCCATGTCATTACAAGAGCCTCTAAAAAAGCTAATTTTCACTGGCGTAGCGTACAGCCTCGCAGACTGCCCAAATTAAACCATCAGTATCGGCAAATTATCTCACAGTTAACCGATCAAGGAGTATGTTCAACAACTCTAGATAAATTAGGTATAGCTGGCACTGCAGAGATGTTTATGCTCGCCGAGCAGTTATTGAAGACATTGCCCAAAAACATTTCTCTAGAGTGTACAGAAGAACGAGCTACGGCTAGCCATAGTATGGGTTTGAGCGCAGGGCAGCTGCTTCATCATCCTGATTTATTTATGTGGGGTCTACAGCCCCAATGGCTCAACTTAGTCGAAAACTATTTACATCAGCCCCCCGCTTATTTAGGCTGTATTTTACGGCGGGAAGTACCCAATCAAAAACAGGTGGGCGTAAGACTTTGGCATAAAGATGGAGAAGATTATAAAGTTGTTAAGGTGATTGTTTATCTGAATGATGTTGGCGAAAAAGAAGGACCCTTTGAGTATATTCCGCAGAGGCATTCACCTAGCTATAGTCAGTTTCGTCACGTTAATAATACTGTGCGCGATCGCGACATGGCCCCGGTGGTATCCCCAGAGATATGGAAACGCTGTCTAGGCCCCAGAGGCACTGTAGTCATCGCTGATACCGCCAGGATCTTTCACCATGCTTCACTGCCGCAACAGGATCGCTATTCTGTCACCTTTGCCTACGTATCAATAGCCCCTAAAAATTTAAGCAAATGCCGCCAATGGTGTCCCTACAAAGACACCAACAGCTGGCTCCAGATTCAATCCCAACTCTCTCCCCGCCAATGG
>JBCCJR010000031.1:0-22922 GCA_039045805.1 Cyanobacteria bacterium P01_C01_bin.118 | reverse complement strand
TTGGTGCGGACTAAATCCCAACCGACGGCGGGCAGGGCCCGAGTCTGGAGGGCGCTGACAATATAGTCTTTTTCAAGGGTATCGCCAGGGTAGAGGTTATGGGACTTAGCCCCCCGCTTGTGTACACCCGCGCCCTTTAGCTGTTTAACGATAAGGACGGTGAGGGTGCCGGATAGGGCTTGTTTAGCAGCTTTATCGGTGGCCTCTAATAGCGCTTGAGTAAAGGCCATCCGCTGTTTTAGAGAGAATGCAGTGCTGTCCACATAGGGACCCGGCTGGTCAGCATCGTCGTAATCTTTAGCATCCACCAAAATCACATCCTTAAAGCCATTGCCCTGCCAGTAGGCCATCATCGCCTCATTGGACTGGGTGGACACCATACTGTGGTGCTCCTGGGAAAAGCCGTTCCACACCAGAATAGGTAAGAAGTTCGTGGATTGAGGATAGGCCGTGGTGAAGTGGCCAATGCTGCTCATAATGTAGGGCTCACCCAGACCGCCGTCGCCGATGGTCACTGGAAACAGGGTGCCCGGGTTAAGCTTTGCTCCAGCCATGGCAAAATGCTGTCCCTGACCTAGGGGACCGGCTGGATTGAGTAGTCCAGGAATCTGACCGGAGAGATGCCCCAAAAGACCATGGGTTTCGCGGAAGCGATCGCAAAGCTGGCTGACGGTCTCAATCCCCATCTCCTCAAGGGACCGATCAAGAAATACGGTGCTATAAAAACCAGGAGCATGGTGCCCCACCTCAGTAATCAGATTTTTGTAGCCCAGCATCACCAGGGCGGCGATACCATCGGCAATACTGGCAAAACCGCCGGGGTGGCCAGACTGCTTGCTGGCGGTCATTTGCAAGGTTAAGTAGCGCAGAGCATCGGCGGCCAGGATGGTTTGATACACAGCACTGGCATCGGTGGGGGATGCGATCGCGCGTTTCCCTTCACCAATGGCAGCTGTTTCTAAATACGGGGCTACCTCAGCGGGGGCCTCGCCAAAATATTGAATACCTTCACAGAATGCTGGAGTAGCGTAAGCAGTTACTGTCATGGACCTAGGACCCCTGAAACTTATGGGTGAGCAAGCAGCAAGGCAGAGCCAACAACGGGCTATGGAAGCCTGCGGCTAACCAGATCATAGCTTATTTTCAATAGTAAACTGCTTGATCATAGATAAAAGCAGCGATTAATACAGAAGTTGCAGAGCACTCCCCATGGTTAGGCCTGGCTTGTCATAACTCCACATAAAAATGGCAGAAAAATTGTTGTCTTGATAACAGTTCTGGGAGAATGACAACAACTTTCAGAATTATTGAAACCGACTAACAAGCATTTGTTCGATCAAAGGATTTGATGGTTGTCTGTCGTTTACCCAGGTCGCAAACTGCTGAGCAATGGGTAGCAGCATGGCAAAGGGACTGGTAAAACCAGAAAAGATATGCAGCCCCTCAACATTTGGTAAAGGTCCAATCAGGGGGAGGCCATCGCGGCTAAAGGATACGAGACAGTGACGCCATTGACCCGGTATATTTGCCAGACAGGGTAGCTGTGTTTCAATCCCCTGCCGCATGTCAATTTCACTCTGACGGGCATCAATGGCAGACGCATCTAAATCGGTACGAAATCGACTGATCTGACCAATATAGGTGGACTGGTCTAAAAATTGAATCACCCCTGTATCTAAGATTGGAGCAGCAATTTTGGCGGGGGGACCATCCCATAGATTATCGGTGTCTGGATTACTGGCAGTGGCTTCAGCATCAAATCGGCTAGCCACAGCAGGCATAATCAAGGTGCGAATCGACTGCTCGACTTTGGGCAAAGCTACAATTTCGGCGTGGGTGTGGTAAAGCGGCACGGAGAGTTTTGTATCTTTCAATAGCTGGCGACTATAGCCTCCAGCTGCCACAACAACATTTCCAGCTACATACGCCTGGGTGGGGGTGAGAATGCCAGTGACGCGATTGTTAATACGGACCAAACCGGTCACCGATGTGATCATTTGTTGCCCACCCAAACGGCGAAAGGCCTGATTAAAGGCAGCCAAGGATTTGATGGGGTTGACATGGCCGTGTCTAACGGTGAATGCACCGCCAATGGCATTGGCGTCTAACTGGGGTTCGAGGGCATGGGCGTCTTGGGAAGAGATTAAGCGGGGTGCGATCGCAAACTGCCCATACTGTTGTTGTAGACCAGCCCCATCCACATCAGGAGCAAACGTAAGCAGCAGATCAAGTTCCCTAAATTCAGTACTGCTGCCCAACTCATCAGAAAGCTGTCGATGACGCTCAATTCCTGCCTGATAGAGCTCTTTTGTAATTTCAGTGGTGCCTGACCAGTAAGCAATACCACCATAGCTGCAACGGGTCGCACTATCGGGATTGCCATCATCCACCAGCAGAACCGATAAACCTAGCTTCGCTAACTCATAACTCAGGGCCGCCCCAGCTAGGCCATTTCCCACAACAATCCAATCAAACGTTTCCATTCAGCACCTTCACGGACATCTGGGATCTATACTTTGACGCACATAGTTCAATAGGCAATTGCTAAAGGCTTTTTAGGCTACAACAGCTGCGCAGCAAAATCCAATCACCAGCATATTCCCGTATTAGCCTTATCCAAGTCTAGGGCTATGGCATTTCCCGTAGATAAATTACCCTCTTGGACTTGGTAGCCGGACAGCTTATTGCCCAGTGCGAGTGAGGTAGCTCATCATCAAGCCGCGATATAGGGGAATATGATTAGACAGCAGGTTGCCTAAACCCTCCATGTCATTGCGCCAGTCACGATGCAGTTCACAGGCAACTGCAAACCAGTTGATCAATTGCACACCAGCAGCACTCATCCGGTCCCATGCAGCAGCTCGAACACCCTCATCAAATGTTCCAGAAGCATCCGTAACAACAAAGACATCAAACCCAGCTTCGATAGCCGACAATGCTACAAACACTACACACATCGGTCACCACACCAGCAATAATCAGTTGTGTTTTACCAGTTGCTTTAACGGCCGCCACGAAATCCTCATTGTCCCAGGCATTAATTTGTCCAGGGCGAGCAATGTATGGCGCATCAGGAAACGCTTCCTTGAGTTCTGAAACTAGCGGACCATTGGGACCTTCTTCCATGCTAGAGGTGAGAATGGTGGGCAGATTGAAAAACTTAGCAACATCGGCCAAAGCGAGAATATTATTCTTAAACTCATTAGGAGGATAATCCTGTACGAGAGAGACCAGTCTAGCCTGGTGATCTACCATCAGCACGGCAGCATTATCCTTGTTCAAGCGATTGTAGCTATATAGCGTAGCCATTTGATTCTCCTTCTTCGGGGCTTTTGTAATAGTTGAGTGAATCCAAGCTCAAACGGAAGTAATTGCTTTTCTTTGCTCGGTTAACCGTAATTTAGTCAAAAGGGACAAGGAGAATCTTTTCAATTCTTGCAATATTTAATTCATCTTTGCACTCATTTTTTATTCCACAATAAAGAAATAAGCTCAAAATCAATGAGGATATACTTTACAGTCTTTTTATTAAAAGTTCTCAGAGCAGGAATTTTGAGTCATCTTTAGTTAATCGCAAGATCCTATTCTTTTAAGCAAGAATCGATAAGATCGCTGGACATGAATTCATTTAATTTGGAAGTCAGTGTCTAGGTCCAGCCACATCAGCCCGGATATCAAAAGCTATGGACAGATTTAACTTCAGCTCTATCCCGTTTCAAGAACCTAAATTTCATAGAACCAGGGCTGAGATCCCTGACGATATCCGGATACAGATCGTTGAATTATTAAATCAAAGTCTGGCTGACACAATTAATTTGAAAAGTCAGATATTACAGACTATCTGGCATGTGAGAGGCATCCATTTCTATCAGTTCTATCTGTTATTTGAAGAGATCGCAGAGCAGCTAGATGAGCAAATCATGCTAATTACAGACCGCATCAGTGCATTGGCCAGTACTCCTTTATTAACCGCCCGAATTGTCGCACGGCATTCACAACTGCCAGAGTTAACCTTCAATAATTCTGATCCTGCAGAGACACTGGAAGCTCTAACACAAAGCCTATCCGTAAACGGTAGGTCCACTAGATTTGCCATTGAGCAAACAACTGATATGGACGATGCTGTGACTGCAAATATCTATACTAAACTGTGTCGCGTAGTTGATTATCATCTGTGGTTACTAGAGTCGCACTGTATTACGGATTAATTGCGCCAGGCGGATTCATACCCTATGTAGCTCTGCTCAAACAAGATCTCTATGCGTCCTTTGTTCGATCTCTCCATTGGTGCACTAGGTGGGCAAATGTCCGGTTTTCACATAAATTAAACAGCCCTCATCACTAAATGGAGTGTGGACACTGCCCGGGGGATTTCGCAGCCAGACTCCCTGAGGATAAATTTCCTGCTCATCAGCAAACGTACCTTCGAGCACAAAAATCTCTTCTCCACCCCAGTGGCGATGGGACTGAAATTTTGTTCCCGGAGCCCATTTCACCAGCGCTACTTGTTCAGTACCGTAGGCGTGCAACGGCAAAACCTGCAGTCCTTGAACAAGGCCCGGAGCCCATCTCGCTTGGGTAGTGTCAATCGTGACCTGTTGTTGATCCAGGGGAGCCATTTGTCGCAGCTTGACCAAAATGGTCGCGCCGTCTTTGCTGTAGGGTGTGTGACTGGAACCCACAGGATTGCGCACATAGGTACCAGGGCCAAAATCGCCGTGTTCGTCGGAGAATACCCCTTCTAACACTAGAAACTCTTCACCACCACTATGGGTGTGGGCTGAAAAGTAACTGCCAGGCGCATAACGAACGATGGATGTGGCTCGGGCAACTTCTTCTCCGTCCCGCTCTAGCATGCGGCGTTGCACACCAACCATAGGAGAATCGACCCAGGGAAGATCGGGACTTGATACAACCGCTCGTTGAGTTAAATCAGCATGGATTTTCATAGCTTTGAACCGCTTAAAAGACTCTGATAGGTAGAGTAAGGGCTGACAAAAGACACAGCCCTTACGGCAATATTATGGAATCAAATTAGTTGTATTGGTTACGTCCGGCCATTACACCACCGTCAATATCCCAAACAGCACCGGTCACCCAGGTGGCATTGTTAGACAGAAGAAAGGTAATTGCCTGGGCCACATCTTCTGGAGTACCTACACGACCGATGGGATGGAAACCGTTGAAGCCTTGCAATGCGCCATGCACTTCATCCTTAGGAATAAACCCTTCGTAAATGGGGGTTTCAACAACAGCTGGAGATACAGCATTAACTCGAATATTGTTACTGGCCAGTTCCATTGCCAGATGTTGAGTCAAAGAATGAAGTCCTGCTTTGGCCATGGAATAGGCAGATGAAGGAGTAGCCTGGACCGCTTGCTTGGCCCACATGGAGCCGACATTGACGATGGCTCCACTATGGCCCTGTTCCACCATATTCTTGGCCACTGTTTGAGTGAGGAAAAAGGTGGATTTGTTGAGATCGAGGTATAAGTCGTAATCGGCTTCGGTGTGCTCCAAAAATGGCTTGGGCAAAAAGACACCTGCTGCGTTGACTAGCAGGGTGGCATCGGCATGTTTGGTTGTAATGCGATCGCTAAGCGCCTGACGTTCATCCGGCTTAGTAATATCGGCTTGCTCACCGACCACAGATCCATAGGCTTGCAGGTCTGCCACGGTAGCCTGTAGCTTGTCAGCTCGTCGGCCAATAATGACAGCGGCACCGCCTCCTTGCAGTACTAGCTGGGCTACGCTTTTACCCATGCCGCTAGTACCGCCAATTACGATAAGCTTCTGTCCTTCAAATTGCTGAGTCATGGAATTGTCTCCTTGTTTGATGAATTACCTACTAGTAGGTAGATGGATGAGTAAATAAAAAGCGATCGCAAATTATCCGTCACTACAGAGGGCCTTGAACAACGGTTGAACAATGCTATCAAACATTGCTTCGCTATCCTCTGCGGTGCGAGCCATCAACTGCGCCCCCTGAAGGGTAGCTAGTACAAGAGCTGCTTCTGTTTTGGGAGAGATGCGCGGTTGCAAGCAACCTGTCGCTTCTCCTACTGTCAGAACACCTTCTAACCAGTCTTGAGTGGCTGAAAGAAACACCCTAATTTTCTGTTGAACAGAATCGGAGAGAACCTCAATCTCAGCAGACAACATGCCGCACAGGCATATTTGGCAGTCACTAAGACCTGCTCGATAAAGACCTACAAAGGCTTGTAGCTGTTTTTGAGGATCGGACTCGGAACGTTCAATGCCCTTAAGCTTTTGCTGAAAGGCAGTGTGATACTGCTTGACCAGCTCCTTTGCTAACACTTCCTTGGAGGGAAAGTGATAGTGAATACTGGCTTTACGAATGCCCACTTGCTCTGAGATATCAGCGTAGCTAAAGGCGCTATAGCCTCGGCAACGGACGAGATCTTGAGCAACATCCAGAATTTGTTGAGCAGTTTCTTTCATGACTTCAATTATTTACCTACTAGATGGTAGGTGTCAACCCCTAATAATTTTTTAGTATTGCTGATCCTCGGGATGGTTTTATCTGCAAGAGACAGTTAGCCAGCAGCGGATTGCGAGGCAGTTCTATGTATCGCCTCAGGCTACACCTGATAGGTTTCTACCCAATGCTTGAGTTCTTCCAGAACACCCAACGCGGTCTTGCCAAACTCAGTGATTTCGTATGTGACGGCAATGGGGCGATCGCAAATCACCTCCCTTTTCACCAAGCCAACCGCCTCCATTTCCTGCAAGCGTTGGCTCACCATCTTCTTGCTAGCTCCCCCCAGCTGACGAGCCAAATCATTAAAGCGAACCGGGCCATCTTTTAGATGCCAGAGAATTGAACCTTTCCACTTACCACCGAGTACACGCATCCCACGCTCAATGGGACAAGGCTCTAAACAAGGCTCCACAACCGTTTTTCGGCCATTGCTATCGGTGATGATCTGGGAAGACGTACCCATAGAAGTTACTCGTGATTTAGGTGTGGTTACTAAAAGTATACTGGTTGACTCTAGTTACTCTGCTGAGTATCGTGGTTGCAGACTAAGAGCAGCGGATGAGATTGCAGTCATTTTTTAGTCAAGCGTTTCTATGACACTCCCAGATATTCACCTGTACACAGCCTCCACAATGAATGGTTGGAAGCCCGTCATTTTTCTCGAAGAAGTGGGTGTAGAGTATGAACTCACCTACATTGACTTTGGTAAAAAAGAACAAAAGTCCGACTGGTATATGAAGCTCAATCCCAATGGCCGCATTCCCACCATTGTTGATCGAGGCAACGATGATTTTGTTGTCTTCGAGTCTGGTGCCATCCTCTGGTATCTGGCGGAAAAGTATCAGAAATTTCTCCCCATTGGCGACAAGGCTCGATCTGAAGCACTTCAGTGGCTTATGTTTCAAATGAGTGGCATTGGCCCCATGATGGGACAGGCCATGTATTTTCAACGGATTGCTGCTCCAAAGGGCAATGAAGATCCCTATGCAATTGGGCGCTACGTGGCCGAGTCTCGTCGCCTGCTTGAAGTATTGGACAAACAGCTGACCGGCAAAGCTTACTTGTTAGGTGATAATTTCACCATTGTTGATATTGCCACCTATCCCTGGGCGCGGTCATACCCCTGGGCAAAGGTTTCAGTGGACGGTCTAGATAATCTACAAGCCTGGTTTGAGCGTATCGATGCTCGCCCTGCCACGCAAAAAGCTCTAACAATTCCCAAACCCTTTCCAGCTTTCTTTGGCAAAGGGGACGAGGCAGCCTCGGAAACTGAAAATGCCGCTCGTTTTTAGCGTCCAGCCCCACTAAGTAAAAAAAGAATTTGTCATGGAGAAACGTTTTATCTAATGCCCAAGAAGAATATCTTCTCTCTCTAAGAGAGAAGGGCACAAGTCAAAATCACAGTGAACGGCGGTTAGTTGCTTTGCGAGATGTTTTGCTTGTATATCTGATGAAAGTTAGTTCTCATTGTGGAAAACTAACCTACTGCCATGGCAGGTTTCTACTACGTGCAAAAAAGACTCAATGACGGGTGATTTGCGGTTCCATGCGATCTCAAGCTGCACTTCAGGGGCAGGCAACTCTAGTGGCCTATAGATAACCCCCGTCTGAGCCAATCGACTTGACTCCGGCAGTAGCGTTACCCCCAGGCCAGATGCCACAAACCCCAGAGTCATTTGCAAATCATTGGTTTCTTGCTTCACGTTAGGAGCAAACTCTGCCTGATTACAAGCATCTAAAATTCGCAACAGTAACCCACAGCCATAATAACTGCGCCCCGTTACCCAGGGTTCGTCAGCCAGCTGCCTCAGAGAAACGTGTTCCTTGGCAGCTAACGGATGGCTTTCAGTTAGAGCTGCCACCAGAGGTTCCGATAAAAGCGGTGCCACCGTCAGACCATCTTTCAATGCAATGGGTTCAATTAGGCCCACATCTACCTGACCGTGTTGTAATTCCTCCACCTGCTTACCAGACGGCATTTCCTGCATAATCAGCTCCACATCAGGAAACTGGGAGCGAAACTGACGAATAATAGTGAGAATAAGGTCATTGTGGGCAGCCCCTTCAAACCCCATAATGAGCTGACCTGCAGCCCCTTGAGCCACCCGCTGAGCAGCTCGAATCCCCTGCTCTACACGACTCAGAATTTGTCGACACTCTGCTAAGAACACATCCCCTGCTGGAGTCAACGCCACACGTCGATTAGTCCGTTCCAGGAGTGTAAAATTCCAACGTTTGCTCTAGACTCTGAATTTGACGACTCAGGGGCGGTTGAGCAATCTGTAATCGCTCTGCCGCACGGGTGAAGTTTAATTCTCCAGCTACCACCATAAAATAGCGTAGCTGCCGGATTGAAAAATCAACATCCATACTAAAAAGGTATTATTTCTCGCTGATTAAGTATTGGACAGCATCATTAGCCGCCATTTTTATAAATCTAAAGAAAAAATTAAAAATATATTATCTTGTGTCAGCTTTGTTTGGTGATCTGGGGCTTGGCCCATGAGACTGGTCTTTGTTGTTGCCAAGAATGCTCCAGTTTGTTTGCATACATCCTTTAAAAACAAGTGTTGTTGTCAGCACAGTTAAGAGAACTTGAACTTTAGAAATCTGTTTCGATGGTCGCCCCCTTGAACCTTTAAACCGCAAGATTTGCAAAAAAGCGGCAAGAATATATTTGTTTTGCTTCACCCCAAGGCTCTAAGTTAACAATAATTGCTTGAGGAATTCGATACTATGCCCTCGCAACCACTGGTTGAAAGATCGTCAGATGTTTTACAGTCGTTTTTGGTTCATCAAGAATCAAGCGCTTTCAACGCTGTGGTATCTGAACGAGGACAGGTGCGCCCTTGTGTTGTTCCATCAGAAATAATTGACATTAGCCAATTTGACCTTTGTCCGCAGTTTTGTCTAACGGATCCGTTCATTGAGACACTCCTCCGGCAATTTGCCCAGGGGATGGATTCAGAATCTTCGTTAGATCGGCTCTACGTGGATTCTTTATCCAACACGCTCTTTCTTCATTTGCTGCAACACTACACCACCCGCAAAAAAGAAATCTCTCACTATAAGGCTGGCCTCTCCAAATATCAGTTACGCAGGGCAATTGGCTATATTGAATCTCATCTAGCTCAGGATATTAAACTAACCGATATCGCTCAGCTCTTAGGCATGAGTCAGTACTATTTCTGCCGCCTATTCCGTCAATCGATGGGTGTTTCACCGTATAAGTATGTCATCCAACAACGGGTAGCCCAGGCCAAGAGACTGCTGCGACAACCACAGAAAATAGCCATTGCTAAGATCGCACTAGACTGTGGCTTTTCTAACCAGAGTGCGCTCAGTAAACATTTCCGTGCGTTAACCGGCGCAACTCCTAAGGCTTATCGACAGAGCCTTTAAGCCATTTATGACTGACAATTGAGAAATAAACCAATGACAACGCGCCCCCTTGTTGACACGCCTGCAGATATTGCAAATCCCTCTTTTCTTGATCAGAGAACTCAATCATCAGGGCACTTACTTTTTGAGCATGTGAAACGGCAGCCTCACACCATGCCTGAAATGACATTCAAAGATCATGTAGTTTCCATGACACTGACTGGCGATGTTGATATCACCGGGTTCTCAGATGGTTTTACAGCTCAAAAATATATTAGTCACCCCAACAATATTTCAATTATTCCAGCAGGGATGTCTGCTCAATTCGGGATTCAAACTTGCAACGAGTACTATATACTTCAGCTAAAACCTGATGTAGTCGCTCAGGCTGTTTCAGAAGTTATTGACATCAACCATTTTGAAATAGTCTCAGGATTTAATCTCCAAGATCCTTTGATTAAAAATCTTCTGGCGCACGTGGCTAGAGAGATATACACAGGTACTTCCTTAGAACAGCTTTATGTAGATTCTCTAACTAATACACTGGTAGTTCATCTGCTAAAGAACTATGCCTCGCGTAATCTAGAGGTTCCTGACTATGAAAATGGCCTATCTAAATATCAGTTACGCACGGCGTTAGATTATATTCAATCTCATCTGGAGCAAGATCTTAAGCTATCGGACATTGCTGACCGCTTGGGGATGAGTCAGTATTACTTCTGCTGACTATTCCGACAGTCAACAGGATTGTCACCCTATAAGTATGTGACACATCAGCTCATAGAACGGGCAAAAAGGCTGTTGCGTCAGCCACAGAAAATTTCAATTGCTGAGATCGCATTAGACTGTGGCTTTTCTAACCAGAGTGCACTTAGCAAACATTTTCGCAAGCTAACTGGTACAACTCCTAAGGCTTATCGAAAGAGCTTTTGAGCAATTTAAGGATTAAACATACTAACGCTGCCTGCTATTACAGCAAATGCTCATCAACGCGTATATCAAATGGTGCATCCTGCTCGGCTGGGGAATGGACTCTGATTTTGGCGGAGGAGCTAAACTTGGCTAGATACTTAGCTAAGGTAGCCATACGATTTAACACTCGCCAGTTTTTTTCTCGATCTGAACAATCGATATTTAGAGTGACGACCTCAGTAAGGGTGATATTCCATTTGCATAGCATTAATAAAGATTGGGTAGACCCATCACACGCTTCAAAAAAATGCTGGCAAAGTGCTCTTTCTAGCTGTTTAGTTAAGTCTGCATCTACCTCGGTTAATGTTTCTGGTGGTAAGTCGTCAGGTGGGAGTAAGTGATACATTCACAATCCTCAATCGTTTTTGGTCTCACAGATAGCAAAAATGGAGCAAAACGTCTGACCCAAAGCGATAAATACTAAACTATTTTTAAAATCTATCGCGGCTATCTTAGCACTGGCTACAGATAAAACTATCCTTATCAAAGGTCTGCTTTATATTTATCAAGCACTTTTGGATTCGAGCGGTGTGATGACTTTTGTAGCATCATGGGCGATTGGACAAATTTAGATTGAGACATAGGAAGCTATCCATAGCCTTTTAAGTTTATTCTGACCTGTTTGCTGGAATCGGATCCCCCCCCTATAAGCATTTGGCAGGTATCTCCTTATCCACCAGTATTCATCAACTGTTACCGCTGGATGAGCATAGTGGAAAATGAAAACAGTTTCCTCGGGGCTCATTTACCCTCTCGAAATTATTTAAGGTTATCTGTTAGTATTGAGCCCTATAAACCCTGGTTTTTCGTTATTTTTTTTGGAAAATAAGGCAGCATGGCGATTATTGCGCTGAAGGCCTGGTATCTCCAGGATTATGAGCCAATTCGAGATTTAGAACAGCGGCCCCACGACCTGCGGCTCGCCAAAAATAGCCTGCTCAAGTCCGCACTGCGGGCTGACTTTTTAGACGATATTGACGAAGTGCGAGAAGCCGACTGGTTTCAGCGCTATTTAGAAGGCGATACGGTGGAGTTTTATATTGAAGGGAGCGGGACGTATGCGATCGCAAACATCGACCTGATCAGCCATGAAATCTACTTTGCCAAAGCCGACTCTCTGGCCAACCTCGACCCCACTATTTTCCTTTGCTACCAAGGAGAATATCCCGAATCCAGCGACCTACTCCAGGGCGTTCTAGAACCCTATATCGAGAAATTTAACCGCCGCTCCCGCATCCCTATCAAACTGATCGAATCCCATCGCCTCAGCCAGGGTCCGGTTCGACTCAATAGCATCCTGATGCGCCATATCCGTCGCAGCCTGCTGTTTATCGCTGATGCCACCCCCATTTTGGAAGCAGACAGCGATCTGCCCTTGTTAATCCCCAATCCTAGCGTTTGCGTAGAACTAGGCTATGCCCTCAACGCCAAGCGTCCCGAACAGCTGATTGTGGCGCAAATGGAACGCAGCGACCTGCCAGGCCAGTTCCCCTTTGATATCGCCGCTCAGCACAAGCTGGAATTTACTAGCAAGTCCGCCCTGCAAAAGGCCCTGCCCAAACTGCTCGATGCAAAGCTACAGCGATTTAATCTCATTTAACCTAGAGCAGCCGCCAGCCCATCAATCAGCTGACTAATCTCTTTCTCAAGGGTGTAATGTAGAAACGACAATCGGAGAACCCCTGTGTCAGCGGGAATATTCATTGCCTTTAATGGCCGCACACTATAAAAACTTCCCTGTCCCACCATTAATTTATTGGCCGCCAGCACCGCGCACATTTTATCAATAGAAGTCTCTGTAGGAATAATCGATACTG
This sequence comes from Cyanobacteria bacterium P01_C01_bin.118, assembly GCA_039045805.1. Classification (GTDB taxonomy): domain Bacteria; phylum Cyanobacteriota; class Cyanobacteriia; order Phormidesmidales; family Phormidesmidaceae; genus Leptothoe. The sequence continues at coordinate 10,250 of JBCCJR010000031.1, read as the reverse complement.
TTGGCGCTCGTACTGCTGGATCGTCCGGTCCAACAATATGAATATCATCCCGCTGTCGTAGCCATGCCAGGAGAGGAGTTAACAATTTTCTCTCATGATCTTGGAATAGTTTTTTAAGCCGTCGTCCTTTTTCCGCCTGATCAACAGTTTCGGAAAAATGATGACCATAAACAGCATCCAAATACTGGGCTACCCCAACAGTCGAGGCGATTTGAGCATGATCGGGACCAGCCGGTAGCATCTTTTTTCGAGCACGATGGGCATTAAAGTCGTGCCCCTGGTTAGGCAACTGCTCCATAATCTCTTTTCTAATGGTCATCAGCCCCAAATGCGGCCCCCATGTTTTATAAAGAGAAAACAGATAAATATCCACCCCCAGCGCTCTAACATCGGGTAAACCATGGGGTGCGTGAGCCACACCGTCAACAACAACACAGATATCAGTGGCCTTTACCTGCGCGACAATGTCAGCCACCGGATTAGTATGGCCAATAATATTGGAACAATGGGGAAATGCTAGCAGTCGGGTTTTATCGGACACCAGAGTCTCCAGATCGTCTGGATTCAACTGACCTGTTTCAGAATCAACGCACCATTCTTTAACAACAATGCCGGTCTTCTCCAATCGCCTCCAAAATCCAGCATTGGCCTCATGATCCTGATTAGACAGAATGATTTCATCGCCCTCATTCCAAAGTTCTCGAAAAGCTTGGGCTAGCACATACAGATTTTGAGTCGTCGATGGGCCAAAGTGAACCTCATCCTCACTGACATTCAGGTATGCGGCCAGTTGGCGGTAGGCTTCATCCATAGCCGCACCGGCCTTTTGTGCGGTGGGATAGTTGTAATAGGGCTGGACTTTAGTCTGGGTGTAATAGGTATTCAAACGGTCAATCACCTGTTGACAGGTATAGGACCCGCCTGCATTTTCAAAAAAGCCCCAGCCATCTAAGGATGGCTCTACAAATGCGGGAAATTGACGTCTAATAAATTCAGAATCCAGCTGCGTCAAAGTGTTCTCCCTATCAATTGACTGACTGTTCTAATATTGATCCACTAACCGGGCTTGAACAAAAAACTCTGGGGGTAGCAAAAAATCCCAGATAGGCTGCATATAGCTTGGCGGTATTAGGGAATAAAAAGTAGGGGAAAAGTCATTATCCCAGGGTTCCCAAACCTTAGAACCAAATGTTAGTATAATGCACGGTAAGTTTTCGGCAGAGAATCAAGTTTTGTTGCAGTTTCGATTTCAGTAACAGGAATATCTCCGTTTAACTCGCTACATGTTTTTCAAGTTCTAAGGGGATTTCCTTATGTCTATTTATGTGGGCAATTTGTCCTACGACGTCACTAGTGAAGATATCGAGGACGTGTTCAATGAGTACGGTCGTGTAAATCGCGTTAGTTTGCCCATGGATCGTGAGTCAGGTCGCCCCCGCGGCTTTGCTTTCGTTGAGATGGCAGCTAAAGACGATGAAGCAAAAGCCATCGAAGCCCTGAATGGTGCTGAGTGGATGGGTCGCGTGATGAAAGTGAATGAGGCGAAGCCTCGTACTGCCTCTGCAGGCAGTGGTGGCGGCGGTAACTACCGTCGTAACGCATTCTAAATCGGCGACTTTGACCAAATCAAAATTTGGTTAGTGTAATTTTGCGAGTGGTTCTGTGAGCCACTCGTTTTTTATGTATTCCATACATATGCACATAGCTGTTGCTATCTAAAGCTTCTAACGATCGTCTATGGCCTGAACTATATGCGCCAAAATCTATGTTAAACGATGGGTGTGTCGGCCTGATGCCACATATACAACGCCAAATACGAACGATAGGGAGTAAATCGGGCAGCCGTGCGCACTGTTTTTCTCCGACGGCTGGTTAAACGTTCAAGGTTTTTGCGAGCCGTGGTATCACCATCAGGCCAAATGTCTGGATCGCCAAAGTAAAAAATTCCCATCATGTCGGCTGTCCATTGGCCCACCCCCCAGATTTCAGTGAGACAGCGGCTACGCTGATCGTGGTCTAGCTCCCTTAACAGAGTTTCGTCCAGCTGATTAGACAGAGCCGCTAGGGCAATGGCTCCCATGGATTTTGCCTTGGCCGCTGATAAACCGCAGCCCTTTAAAGTATCAGGAGACACTGCCGCCAGGTAGTCCACCAGCGGCTGGTTATTGGCACTATCGACAACTCGCGTCCAAATTGAAGCCGCAGCTTTGACCGAGAGCTGTTGTCCGGCAACGGCACGACACAGACGCTCTGGAAAAGAAGATTCTTGATTAGGAGTTAGCTGTAGAGGTGGTGTGGCTGAGATCGTATCCGCCAGTTCCACACTTAACCCTTGCGCAATCTCAACAAATCTTGCATGAATTGCCTGGGACATCGAGCAAAAATGACCTGGAACATTTCCCCACATTGTCTAACAAAAAGTCCCTCTACAAGGACATATCAAACTTTTAGTCATGAACCAATGTCTCAATTTAAATTAGACTCGATTGGGTACCGGAATAATTGATGTTCCTACAGGTATACTGTTCCCCTACAGTGGCAGCAGTACAATAAAACAGGTGCGTCCTGGTACTGACTCAATCAGCAGGCTACCTCCATGGCGGTTTTCGACGATACGGCGAACTACGTCTAGCCCTAACCCCGACCCTTTACCCATGGGTTTGGTGGTAAAAAATGGTTCCGTTAATCGGTTTTGAATATCTTCTGGAATTCCTGGGCCGTTGTCTTCCACTTCTACCCTGAGACAGTCATTTTTTTGACAGGTTCGAATAAAGATTGTTGGAGACTCTATAGAATTACTCTCATTCAAGGCATCAATGGCATTATCGAGCAGATTGGTCCATACTTGATTGAGCTCACTACCAAACGCCATAATCTCAGGAAGCGTTTGATCGTATTTGCGCTCTACCGTAATGCCATGTTTAAGCTTAAAGGCAAACAGCCGTAGGGTATCTTCAATCCCATCGTGGATATTGATCTGTTGCTGAGCTGCCCGGTCCATATAGGAATAGGACTTCATCGACTGTACCAGGGTAGAAATACGCTCAGCTCCATCTAATCCATTATGGAGCATGCCCATAACGTCAAATGACAACGCCAGCCAACGCAGTCCCATCTCTCGCAACTCAGTAGCATCATTACGCCAGCGTGCCATCAGCTGCTCTAGCTTGGCCGGGTCTGTATGTCCAGCGGCCAGAGGCTCTACCAACTCCCAGGCATCGTCCACACCATAGTCTTCTAACCAGTCTGTTAAGGCGTCTTCTCGATCTCCCTGGGCCAATGGATCATTGTCAGGGTTGGCAATGGCGTCAAAACCGCGATCGCGCAAGTTCAGCCACTCTTCAGTATGGTCATCATCTACCTGTCGCTGGCCGTATACTAAGTTCATTCGCTGCAGTTCCAGCATGGCGGGTTGCAGGTCTTTAAGTGCCCGCACCAGTGCTGCTGCCGGGTTATTAAGTTCATGGGCCAACCCAGCTGACAATGTCCCGAGGGCCGCCATTTTTTCACGGTTCTGGATAAATGATTCTAAGCCCCGCAGTCGCCTTCCAACTGTGCGAAAGATGTCTCGTTCAAATTCTCGGCAGCTGTGGAGAATGTCTAAAAAGTCTGCACATTGCAAACGATAGAGATCAACATCTGTATCGGCTGTCAGAGTAATCGGGACTAAGTCTTCGGTAAGGACTTGAATCTCACCAAAAAAGGAGGGGCTCATATTACGCCCAAGGGGCATATCAACACCATTACTTTGACGGCTGATGGTGGTCTGACCACACAGCTGAATAAAAAAACCTCGGGGGCGATCACCCTCTTTAACCAGGACTTCACCGGCAAGGAGTTGGATGTGTTCGGCGCGATCGCAAATCCAATCTAGCCGTTCCCGCGGCAGCGACTGAAACTCCGGTATCTGCAATAGAGACTCGACACAGAGCATAGTCACTCATCCTCAATTGTTAACGCAAAATAGCCACCCAGCATAATTGCTCCCGCTCCCAGAGCAAGGATTTTCATCCCTAAGGCTATCTTAGCGAGTTTAGGGCTAAGCCTATCTTAGCGAGTTTAAGACTTACGATATCAGTAATGACAAATTGCTGCGCCCATAGTCGCCACCAACTAACGCGTTCAGCGATCACATTTGGCCTGAACTATGTACGCCAAGCTATATAAAAATCAGGATCTGTAATAATTTAGCCAGTAGCCTCAGGTTCACCCATGGCTGTCTGATAGCTACCCTGTTGAAAATCGGCCTCCTAAAGAACCGCTCCGTCTGGCAGACATTCACGCACCAAAGCCTTTAACTATCACTAAAAGACGGTAGGCTGACAATATATCGATATCCACTATTCTGAGAGCCTTGAATAGCAATATCACCACCATGCATATCCGTAAAATGCTGGCTGAGTAACAAGCCTAATTCTTGCCATATATCATTAGCGATGGGCTCATGAGAGAGCTCATTACTCTGACCCGGTGGGGATGATTTTTCTTCAAATGTGTAAGCAGTTTCTAGAGCCGAAGTTGGAGGTAAAAGATCATTCTGTTTTCCCCAATTAATGAAAGCCTGAGGCAAATTTTCCCCTAGCCATGGATTAGAGACCCAAGTCGCTAAATTGAGACGATTATCCTTACGGGAAATATGGAAGCGCACAGTATTGCCGTCTGTGGATGCCTTGGCAATGCTGAGAATGAGATAATAAATCAGTTGTTTAACAACACGTTTATCAAGGACCCAGATGCGAGAGCCTGGCTCTACGGTGAGGTTAAAGTCTAGAACGTGTTTTTTGTAACTTGAAACTATAGGATGTAGACTCTGTTGTGCCAGCATTTCGATATCTACTGGGCTAAGCATCAATTCACAGGGTTGATGCTTTAACTCTCCCAATTCTATGATTTCTTTAGTCAAAGAGAGAAGATTTTGGCTGCTATTGAGAACAACGCTGGCATATTCTTTTTGTTTTTCAGTCAAAGGACCATAGATTTCACGACTGAGCATACCGGCCATACCCGTAATAGCCGTAAGGGGATTCCTCAGATTTTGAGTCAGTTCTGAGATTAATCCCATACGTAACATATCTATTCTAGTGTAGAGCTTCTGCTCCACAGCACTCATCGAGTTGTTATTGGCAGGTGCCTGTTGGACTGTTCCGTCCTTTAACCAACACTGTTTTTCATACTCGCTCATCGCCCACCGGGCATTGAGTTCTAGCAGAGATAGATCTTGCGGAGTATAGTGACGAGGCATGAGATCCATTATCTCTAAAGTGCCAATACAGGCTCCTTCAGACGTCATCAGAGGCACGCCCAAATAGGCCTGGACGCCATATTTTTGTACCAGGAGACTATGACTAAAAGCTGGATGCTGACCTATTTCTGACAGCATGAGAGATTGTCCACTATCAACCACCTGAATGCCTAGAGATTCTGCCTTAGGTATAGTACGGGTGGCAGCTAGTTGATTCATTAGGCCTAAGCTCGATAACCCCATGGTGGCCTTAAAAACTTGGTTGCGTTTATCAAACACACTGACAAGACAAATAGGCGTAGCGAGTAATCGCGAGACACTCTGGGCCGCTTCTTCAAAAATGGGAATTGGCTCAGAGTTATTTAACTTAAGCTGTTCTAAGGTATTGACACGTAGCTGTTCACGGGCCATGGGGGGGGTGCCATCCAGTGAACATACGGGACGGGAGCCAATGGAATATATTGGCTGAGTTTGAGTTTCAGCTGGAGTAACACCGTAGTGCATTGTAGTCTGGCAAGAAATGGGTTTTATTACTACATCATCGTTCCCGAAACAATATGATTAATCAACGGCTAGTCGCTAAACGCGGACTGTTAAAAGAGGAAATACAAAACAATTAAGCATTAATGAATCATTGAGCTAGATTGGTATAGCCTTGTTGATATCAAAATTGTTTGGACGTTTACTATGCAACCTGCCTTAACCATCGGTGCTCTTTTGCAAAATCGATACCGTGTTGTGCGGTTGCTTGGTCAAGGTGGGTTTGGGCGTACCTACCTGGTTAAAGACCAAGGTCGCTTTAATGAAGAATGTGTGATCAAAGAATTTATGCCTGTTGAGGGTGGGGATCGCTTTTCGAGTAAAGCAGCGCAGTTATTTCAGCGAGAGGCTGAAATCTTATATCAGATTAACCATCCGCAAATTCCTCAGTTTCGGGCGATTTTTGAGGAAGATCAGCGTTTATTTCTAGTGCAGGACCATATTGAGGGATTGACCTACCGAGAAATCTTGCAACAGCGACCAGGTCAGGCATTTTCTGAAACTGAAATTCGCGCTTTCTTAGGGCAAATATTACCAGTATTGGCCCATATTCATGCCAAGGGTATTATTCATCGCGACATTAGCCCAGACAATATTATCTTGCGTCGCAGTGACCAGAAACCGGTGTTGATCGACTTTGGTGTAGTCAAAGAAGTGGTGACTCGGCTACAGACAGGGACGACAGCGGTACAAGCGACAACGGTGGGTAAAGCAGGCTATGCCCCCAGTGAACAACTGCAGTCAGGACGGGCATATCCCAGCAGCGATCTCTATGCTCTGGCTGTCACTGCCTTAGTGCTACTGACGGGGAAAGAACCCCATGAAATGTTTGACGATGCCAATCTGAGCTGGAACTGGCGACCGTTTGTACAGGTGAGTGAGCAGCTGGCTACTGTGCTGGATAAGGCCCTGAGCTATCGTCCTAGCGATCGCTACCAGTCAGTCAGTGAGATGATCCAGACACTGCAGCAGGGGGCTCCGCCTCAGGCGTCTTCACCGGTCAAGCCCCAGCAGCCAGCGGTCTCTCAAATACGGACAGTAGCGGTGGGCAGTCCAATGACCCAGGTGGGGAGTACCGGTAAGCAAAAAGGAGGCAGCTATCGCACGACCTCTAGAACTCGGGTCGTCACCTCGTCAAAACGTCAGGGCGGCATGGATAACCCTCTGATTCTAGCGGCGATGTTTGCAGGGGCCACTACGCTAGCTGGCTTTGGGGGGTGGGCAACGGTCAATTATGTCTTAAAGCCCGAACCTTTGCCTCAGGAAGATACCATTCAACCGTTGCCATTACCAGAAGAGCTGGATGACAATATTGGAGCAGCTGAGGAAGATAAATCTAACCAACAGCCTAAGCCTCTGGAGCCGGATGATGGACCGACCAATTATGTCTCTACACTAGGGCTGGCAGCTGGCGATCAAAAAACTGTTGAAGGTGGGATTAAAAAAGGTGACACCATTAGCTATGAGTTTGAAGGAACGTCTGGACAAACCCTAAAAACATCCTTGGAGGGAGACGGAGTAATTTTATCGGTGCTGGATGCCGATGGCAAAGAACTACGGGGAGCCCGTCAAGTCTTTGATTGGGAAGGAGAGCTGCCTGAAGATGGCCTCTATCGAGTACGACTACGCACCACCCGTGGTATAGAACAGGGGACCTATGAGTTGGCATTGTCTCTGATTGCCGCCGGGTCCGACCCTCCAGAAGTGCCTGATGAAAGTGATGGTGGTGAGGCTCCGCCCACTGACACAGATGTGGATACTGGAGATGGGGTAGGCGACGATACGGATGCTCCAGATAATACGGATGAACAGCCGGAGGTACAGGAGCAGATCTCTTCTCAACGAGTTCAGTTTCCTGAAGGACAAACGGGCACATTGCTGGCAAATTCAGTGGGGCCGGGACGGGTACAGCGATATGTGGTGAATGCTCGACAGGGGCAAATTATCACAGTGAAAGTGACCCAGGCTAGTGGGCCAGTAACGTTTGACGTGTTATTTCCAGGAGGAGAAGCTGTGGCCGAAGCGGAAGGGGTGCTGTATTGGAATAGTGTGTTGCCATTGGGAGGAGACTATTCAGTGGATGTCCAAGCCACCAGTCCAGCAGAATTTACATTAGACATTCAAGTTGTTGGACAAGGCGCAGACAGCCCGTAGGGTGGGCACAGCGCACCGGCAATAGTAGGTCCTCTAGGGTGGGCATAGCTCATATAAAATGAATGGACAAGTTCGTAGGGTGGGCATGGCCCACCATTTGCTAGATAGTGAGTGGATTATTAATTACGGCAACAGACACCGAATGCGGGAAAACAGTGTTGACCTGTGCATTAATCGCCTATTGGCGAGACTATTGTGACTCTCGACAATTAGGAGTGCTCAAACCCGTACAGGCAGGTGTGGGTGATCGAGAACTGTTGAAAGAGGTCTTTAATCTAGAGCAACCACTGACAGAGATTAATCCAGTATTTTTTGAGGCTCCGCTGGCACCGCCCATCGCCGCTGCCTTGGAAAATACAACAGTAGATTTGACCCCTGCCTGGCAGCGCTATGCGGCTTTAGAGCAGCAGAGTGACTGGGTGCTGGTGGAAGGGTTAGGGGGACTGGGCTCCCCGGTGACAGATGAAATCACAGTGGCAGACCTAGCAGCGGATTGGCGGTTGCCGGTGGTGCTGGTGGTGCCAGTTAAGCTGGGCGCGATCGCAAACACCGTCGCCAATGTTGCCCTGGCCCGTCAACATCGGCTACAGCTCCAGGGCATTGTCCTAAACTGCACCAGTCCTAAAGCAGAAATTGAATTAGAAAACCTGGCCCCACCGGATATGATCAGCAATCTCACCCGTATCCCTGTGCTAGGAGTCTTGCCCTACTTTAGCGATCCAACAGATGTAACCCAGCTAAGTGCAGCCGCTCGCAAACTGGATCTAGAAGCTCTAATGCCCATGCCATTTTGGGTGGCCTGAGGGTTTGGTGTATAGCTGAAGGTCTCTTCTCTAGAAGATAGGCAGGGAGAGCATGGGAGGCAAGGGGAGAAGGAGGCTTTAGCATAGGCTTCATATACTAAAAGTACTAAATTTCGCATCTGCTGAGGGTCTATGGTTTCTACGCTGCCAGCCAATACACTCATTTCCAACACCCAACCCCAAGTACGAACCACCATTCAGACATTGCAGCCTGAGCTGGTAGAGTGGCGTCGCCATTTGCATCAGCGTCCAGAGCTAGGGTTTGAAGAAAACCTGACAGCAGAATTTATTGCCCGTCAGCTAACACAGTGGGGGATTGAACACCAGACTGGCATCGCGCAAACCGGCATTGTTGCCATCATTCAAGGCCATCAGCCAGGCCCGGTGCTGGCCATCCGGGCTGATATGGATGCGCTACCGATTCAAGAACTCAATCAAGTGCCCTATCGGTCGCTCCACGACGGTAAAATGCATGCCTGCGGTCATGATGGCCATGTCACCATCGCCCTAGGGACAGCCCATTATCTAAATCAGCATCGCGATAGCTTTGCCGGCACTGTCAAAATTATCTTTCAACCGGCGGAGGAAGGCCCAGGAGGGGCAAAACCCATGATTGAAGCTGGTGTCCTCAGCCAGCCAGAGGTCGATGCCATCATTGGTTTGCATATCTGGAACAACCTGCCCCTGGGGACGGTGGGAGTAAGGAATGGCCCGTTGATGGCGGCCACTGAATACTTTCACTGCACCATTCAAGGCCGGGGCGGTCATGGAGCGCTTCCCCATCAGACTGTGGATTCTATTGTGGTGGGGGCTCAGGTGGTCACTGCACTACAGACTATTGTGGCCCGCAACATTAGCCCCATTGAGTCCGCTGTGGTGACAATCGGAGAGTTTCAGGCGGGAACAGCTGTAAATGTGATTGCTAATAGTGCTCGGTTGAGTGGAACGGTACGCTACTTTAATCCAGACTATCGAGACTTGCTGCCAGAACGGATGGAAGCCATTATTGCAGGGGTGTGTCAGGCCCATGGAGCCAGCTACCAGTTTGACTACAATCGGCTCTATCCACCGGTCATTAATGACCCTGCGATCGCTGAGCTGGTACGTTCTGTTGCCAGTGCCGTGATCGAAACCCCAGCCGGTGTGGTACCTGAATGTCAGACCATGGGTGGGGAAGATATGTCATTCTTTTTGCAGGAGAGACCAGGCTGTTATTTCTTTTTAGGTTCAGCAAATCCTGACTTAAATTTAGCCTATCCCCACCACCATCCTCGGTTTGATTTTGATGAAACAGTTTTAGGGACAGGTGTGGAGATATTTGTACGATGTGTTGAACGATTTTGCCAAACCCCGTAACCCCCTTTGTCGTCGGAGGGTGGGCACAGCCCACCAATCGGGCAATGGGCATTACCGGAGCGGAGCGGAGGCATACCCAGAGGGTTATTGGGCAATAGGCAATGGGCAATAGGCAATGGGCAATAATCAGAATTTATGACAACAATCGATACAGT
>JBCCJR010000030.1:0-23110 GCA_039045805.1 Cyanobacteria bacterium P01_C01_bin.118 | reverse complement strand
GATTGGGCAGCCGCCAGCTGACCATTTTGGACAGAAAGGTTATCAACTGAGCGCTGGTATTCTCGCAGTTGGGACAGTACTGCTCGGGTTTCTTCCTGTTGCTGTTTCAGCTGATTTTCTAAATTACGGGCCAGCATTTCCTGCTGGACGAGCTGATTTTCTAATTTGGCCGTGAGTTCCCGCTGACGATTTAAGTCCTGTCTAATATCATCACTGATGCCATCATCAATGGTCTGAACAGGGGTTTGTGGTACTGGCACCACGGTCTCTGAAGTGCTCGAAGAATTAGAGTCTGTTGCAGGAGATGATGTCTGAAAACCAACTCGCGCCAATAATAGTACCAAAACTGCCACACCAGTCGTGGCACACCCAGCCACAAATGCGGTTGTATCGGTCATTGACGATTTGGGTGACATTAATTAATTAGCTACTCCCCACAAATCACTATTGAAATGGTTATTTGTCACGACCTTTAGCATTGGTCAAAGATTACTCTATATTTGACATTTAAATGGACCGTTACCCTGATTAGCCCAGCACTTAATGCCATCTGTCCCATAACTAACAGGTTTCTTAAACCTAAAGTGCCAAGGTCCGTCTTATACTACCTCACACAATTAAATTAGAGCCCTTAGGTTCAAATGGATTTTTCCCTGGTTTTAGCCCTCTTAGTAAACATTGAGAGACTGTGTAAGCAGATTAGCTAAGCAATGTACGTTGACTTGTACGTAAATGCACTGCATATAATACCCTGATTTCAGAAGAAAAAACGTTTGTCAGCAAGAATTAATGGTTTGAACAAGCTTGGCAGCTCGACAAAGCGTAGCTGATTTGTGGGCGAGCAACTAGCTAATGGGTCTATCGGTAAGCTATGTCAAGGATTCATAGCAGTTTTCTGATTTTTATAGAGATATGCTCGAAATCTAAGGCGTGTATGAAAAATATAGATTTAAGTCTATATTTTGCATTTGTCTTATTTATGATTTCAAACTTGACAACCAAAGGTTAAATCAATAAGTAATAAGACCTCCTACTGGGGATAGCGTTCTTAGGATGTAGGGGTTGTTTGAGTAACTGCCTGTTTATGGATATTGTTCCAGAAAAAGTAGTGCAGCTATCAAATCGTGTGGACACTTTGCACCAGCTTTTGGAGCAAATTGACTGTAAGGTGTCTGATTTGTTAGTGCGCCAAGACACTCATGGCGATAATGGTCGCCCTAAGTTTGGTGTAAGCCCCCCTGAACGCATGGTGGCCAATGGCTTGGAGGAGGCCATCGATCATAAGGATATTCTGAATGATGAACCTCACTTTGGTCTTGATCAGTTAACTGGGAATCAGGCCCTATCTCCTGAGATACAAGTTCAACGATTGACGGCTCAATTGACAGCTGCTTACAACCGTATTGCGGCATTAGAGGAGCAGCTGTTGGCTTTTCGGGGCCATTAGATTGTGGTCAATGCTTTGGTGGCCGAGTACTTGCTAGAAGTTTAACTGGAAGTCATGGTTGGTAGTGGATTCCTAGATTATTGAAGACATTCTTCTAGTAAGGCTTCCATGGCTTGAAGGGTTTGGGTTTGTTGCCAATTTTGGTAGAGGTGACCTGCGATTAGACAGCCACCTGCGCCAACGCCTTCTTTTATGTACCCTTTTTCAAAAACGGTGAATTGAGGATAGTTTGACTGTCTAAATGAAAATCGACTGCTCATGATCGGAGGAGTGGGAACGGTGTGGGCGAGTTGAATTAGTTGACTAGTGGCATCGTTCACAATCCACTGAGTAGTTCCAATGACAACATTGTTTAAATTCCATGAATAGCAAGAAGTCAGCTGTTGAGCCATGGCGTAAATAGCTGCCATTTGACTACCGCCAGCGAGAAGAACACCGCTGTGGTGACTGGCGGCTAAGGTCATGCCAAGAACAAAGGGTTGCATAGGATCGCCAACGGCTGCGATCGCAGCCCATACATCCAGAGTCTTGCCAGCGATCCCCTCTAATCCCACTCGCACCAGTTTAGTCTTTTGCTCATGGTTGCAAGTAGGATGGCTGCTACCCATTAACCCTGTTACGTCAAATCCCAGGGCTGTTAGCGTGGCTTGGGCGGTTGTTGTTCCTGCTGCTACGCACTCCCCAATAATCAGATAGCTGCCAGCAAAGCGGCGTCCTAAGGTTTCACCCCAATGGCGACCAGCTTCAAATAGCTGCTCCACGGTTTTTGGGGGTAATGCTTTGCCAGTGCTGACGCAGCGAGCCAGTGTAGTACCTACCTCAATGTGAGGTACAGCCGGGCTGTAGGGGAGGCCAGTGTTAAAGAGATAGATAGGCAAAAGCAGCTTACTGGTGATTGCCCGTGTCAATAAAGCAGGAGACACGCCTGCCTGGAGCGGTGGAAGAGGATAGGTGGGCGCTGTGCCAGGACCGTCATAAATAAATTCGGCATCAGCGACGGCTGTAAATTTTCGAGCATCAGGGCTGTTACCAGCGGCTGAAATATTCGGGATCAAGGCGGTTTCTGTAAACCCTAAGACACATACATAGCCAGGACGCTGTCCCTGAAACCGATGCTGCCAAGCGTGCGTAATCGTAGGGCGAGTATGGTGGGCAATCAGGGGCTGGCGACCAGACATGAGCATGGTGGCTATTCTTCAAGGATCTGCTGGACCCATTCTGGGGGAGGCGGTATATCAATGCCCATGCGCTCCAAAAGGATCCATGCTGTCAAATGCACCGTAAACATATAGACTATGCTGCTAAAAAACACCATAGCAATCGCGGCGATTTGAATGATGCCAGGACTCACCTGGCCAATGCCCCCAAGACTTAACAGTCCAAAATCCAATAATCGATTGGTCAGCCAGTCAATGAGCTGTACCACTTGAGCCACTAAGTAACCCCACAGGTCTTCTCCAGCCATCCAAGATAGTAGCCAGATCCGAAAAAAAATGCCCAGGGTGACAATCAACGCCCCCACTGGCAATGAGAGCAGCCAGGAGGTTTGTCGTCGCCAGTGGTAGCCCAGCTGTACTCCCAAGATGCCGTAGGGAATAACATATAAAAGGCTACGGGGTGGACCAATCAAAATCGCTAAAAGCAGCCCAGAGACCAACGTGGTCATCCAAGCAGACCGGTGATCCCATCGCAAATAGACCAAGGCAACCGGCACTGGAAAAAGGATGCGTAGCAAGGGGCCTGGGGGAAAGTAGAGATTGATTAGCCACATCAGGCTGGCGGCACTAGCGAGAAAGGCTGTTTCTACCATGGCCACAGGACCTTTATTTTTTAGGCTGCTGGTTACGCCATTTCGCCCAAGCGGTTTGGCTGCTGTGGTAGCAATGTCATCATCATCAATCCAGGGGCGGTCCAGGTCAAACTCGTCAATATCGTTGTTGCTGCCGCTATCAGCCTGAAGAGGTGGTGTATCTGCCTGATAGTCGTCTGGCTGCCCCATAGTATTGAGAATGTACTTCTTTAATAAAACTAGCAGCTTAAACTAGCAGTCGTTCAAGGGCATCTAGAGAGGGAATGCGAATCATGTCTCGCTCTCGATTTATCAATCCTTTTTTTTCTAGTTTGCTTAGGACTCGGGTGACCGTTTCTCGGGCCAGGCCACTGAGGCTGCTGAGTTCTCGGTGGGGTAGATTCGGGATCTCTACACCTTGAGCGCCGAGGGTGCCTTGGCCGTCAGCCAGAAACAACAAAACATCAGCTACCCGCGATTGACTATCGGATTCGCGCAGTCGCAGTCGCCGATTGACCTGTCGCAGTCGCCGAGCCATCAGCTTAGCTAATCGAATCCCTGCCTGGGGTTCATTGTTGAGGAGGCTCACAAAATCTTGAGCTGGCATACTGCCAATCATGGTGGTAGCCAGGGTGATCACATCCGTAGAGCGAGGAACGGCTTCTAAGGGGGCCATCTCGCCAAATAGCTCCCCTTTGCCCAAAATATTTAAGGTAACTTCCTTGCCATCCAGATTGTAGGTACGTATTTTGACCCATCCATCCAGGATGAAATACACCGAATTACCCCAGTCATTTTCCAGCAACAGTACCTGGCCAGCCGGGTGTCGGCGCGTGACAATCTGAGCCGTAGCCTGCTGAACCGTAGCTTCTGGTAACTCCTGAAAGAATGGAGCCGCTGCGATTAGACTTTCGCCAGCTGTATTATCTCGATTACCGTATCTGCTATCCATAGCGTAGGGAAGCCACGGTTGGGTGGACTCAGGTAAACAATAATGGTGAAACAGTGGAGGGTCAGTGTGCTGACTGACAAAACCGATCGGAGTCTTCTGGCTTCCGGGGCTGCTAGCAGCTTTAAGGACAAATGCCAGTGCTCCATAATCGCTGTTCAGGTGGGTAAATGCTAAAACCTGAACAGCGCAAGACCTTAAGATCAATCCATAGCTTAGTCCCTAAGGTAACAACTCTTCGAAACCTGCAGGATTAGTTTGTCTTTAGTTCACCTCTAGTTTGCCTAAATCAGGTTACAGCACGATTGCATCATCTCCCTAAATCAACTGTTCGTTAACTTAACTTCATATCTCTGGTATCAGAGTCGGTTGCATCGATTAGGATGGCATCCATCCGCAGATGAGATCGGCCGTGCTCACGGTCAGAATTGTGGTTTTTTCTAAGAACCCAAAGGGTTTAACTTTGATGGGGTTTAGTCATCTTGATCTATATAGTCTGGAATGGCTCCGTCAGGATTTTTCTGTGGATGCTCGTAGATAGGAGGAAATTGTGATTTTTTAGCCAGCCTGCTTTACACTTTGGGCATTCCATTGGTACGGGGTGCCCATCTGTGGGCTGCTATCGTCCGCTTTGCTGAGTTCGTTGTTGAAAGGCCGCACTGTGACTTCTCAAAAGGATCAAATCCAACGCCTCATTGCTGAAATTGAAGCTACCTTAGCTAAACCGTCTGCCCGCTTGCCATTGGGGTTGTCAGGGGAAGCTGAACGTCAGCGGCAGCTATTGGGCAAACTCTTTAGCTATTTGCAATCTCTGCAGCAAATGTTTGATTCTCCTGGGGGGTGGGGACCGATTGACCCAGGTACGGGTCAGTTTGTGTCGCCTCAGGTGGCTCCCACTGATGTGGAAGAGTCGGCATCACAGGTTTTACAAGGGCTGCTTTTGGAGATGCGATACCTGCGGGAAAACTCTCTGAAGCCCATGCGGCAAGAGTTGGAATCGTTACAGCAAAAGCGAGACAGTTTGCAGGCAGAGGTCAATGTCTTAGAGGGGCAGCGGAGTTCTGGGTCTTTGCGATCGGAACAGCAGATTGCTGATTTTCTAGAGGTGTTGATGCAACGGCTGCAGGAGCAGCTGTCTGCTCAAATGGTGCAAAATTTTGCGACTATGGAAGCAGCGACGGTTGAGCAGCTGGCGGCGGCGGATAATCCGATGCCGTTGCTATCAGGGCAGCGTCTGGAGCAGGTAAAACTGTTGCAGGCTCAATCAGATCAGCTGTTGTTGAAGCTGGACAGTACCCTGACGGCCGTCTTTGATTCGTTACAGAAAAGTGTTGATAGCTATCGGGAGTCCCTTGAAGAAGGTCTGGATCAAATGCATGGTCTGGGGCGTCAGGGTGAGGTTATTTTCCACGCGTTTATCAACCATCTGGCTCAGCAGCTGGGCCAGGATGCATCGTCCTACTTGACCGGGGATTTGGGAGCCGCTGTGCAGCGGGCCGTGTTAGAGCAGCCGGATGGTGCTGATGTAGATGTGGGGCCGGTGCCGCGGGATGAGCTGGATCAGGCATTGGATGATCTATCGCTAGATGCAGATGCAGGGGAGGAGATGGTTGATCCTGGCTTAGCGGTTGATCCTGATCTGGCTCTATTGGAGGATGAGATTGCGCCGCTCGATGATGACGATATTACGTTGATTCAAAATGTCGATTTACCGGATACGGCTGCGGCGTTAGCAGAGTTGGAGAATGAGATCGCGCCGGTCGACGAAGATGAGGACATCACCCTGATTCAAGTCGATGGCGATCTCGCTCCAGTGGTTGATTTAGATGAAGACATTACCCTGATTCAGCCTGATGATGATCCAGTCCTGGAGGTTGAGCCTGAGTTAGCCTTCCTGGAGGAGTCCATCTCTGATATTGACCTGGATGAGCTATCGGCAGCTATAGGAACCGATCCAGAGATGGATATGGCGGCTATCGAGGAAGATACAACGGTCGCTTCAGATGCAGACGATGAGGTGAGTGAGGCCGATCCGGCTGTACCTGACCTCGATGAGTTTTCGGCATCATTTAGTTTAGATTCGGCCTTAGGAGCAATTGACGAAAGCTTAGGGCTGCTAGCAATTGGGGCTGACGAAGGTGACCTGTCCGATCTGATTCAGTCAGCAGATGATGACCCGTCTAATCCAGAGCAGCTACCCCAGGTCGAAACTGAGGGCGAGCTCTTTAATCTAGATGCGGATAACGATGCAACATCTGATGCGGACGAGAACAAGGTTGTCTTTTTTGAACCTGTAGAGGTGGGGACTGATGAGGCTCCCCGTTATGAGCCGGATATTCTCATGGTGGAGTCCGACTTGGTGGATGCCACTCAAGTAGCCGACAATTGGCTGTTTGATCGAGGCCCCGCTGAGACCTTAGGCGATGCCGCTGATGGGCCTGCCATGGCAATTGGCTCTTCTGATATATCGGGAGATGTCATCGCTGATGATGACGACTCTTTTGCAGATATCACAGTAGAAAACCTCTTTGGCGATCCTCTGGTTGCTGACGAAGAGGATGTTGACGATCAGCCTCGCGAGACGGTGAGCTCCCTCTCAGAACTGCTCCCCGATGAACAATCCCTAGAGGCAGTTGAGGAGTTTCCTGAGAATGTCCCCGATGATGTCTACATTGCCGCATCAGCAGATGAGGATTTAATCAACTTAGTAGAGTCCAGTGCTGAGCAGCGCTTGTTGATTGACTTTGATGATGGGGAGCTGGTAGAGCAACTGGATGAAGATCTGCAGAAACTAGCCGGTGGTGACACCTTTGTTGCTGATTATGGTGTGGAAGAAGAGGTCGTTCTTGAGCCTCTTGACCAGGTAACTTTAGAAAATATCGTCAACGATTTGAATCTGGAGGATTTAAATCTCGATGAGGAGCTTCAGGGTGAGGTGTCTTTGGATCTAGACGAAGCTGGCGGCATCGGCGATCAACCTGTAGCGGAATTGGATCAAGCCAGTGAGCTAATTGATGCTGTTGAGGAACCTAGTCAAGATCTTTTTGCAGAATTTCCTGAAGAGACGGTTGATATAGACAATCCATCGGAGGAAGAGGAGATTTCCCCTGCGATTAATGATGGTGAAGATGAGGCGGATTTAGATTTGCTAGGGCTGGTCATCGATCCGTTAGAGCCCCTGGAAAATGACTTTGACGATGGTTTGCCGGATTCTCTGGCGGACGAGCTGGGGGGATTAAGCGAACGTTCTAATGTCTTGTCCCAGGAGCCGACCGAAGAGGTGATGGGGCAACTTCTATCTGATTTAGAAGAACCCGTAATTATTGATGATGAAAATATTGTGGTGCCTGCGGTGGATGAGACAGAACCTCATCTGGACTCAGCCTCAATACCAGACGTACCCCTGGATGAGATAGATGTAGACTCACCAGTTGCCGATGACTTTTTGCAGGCGGAGCAAGAGGCATTTTGGCGAACCATGTCGGATGCTGGAGAGCAGACTGCGACTATTGCTAACGCTGATTTAGGGGCCACCAATGCTGGCTCGGTCGATGCCGACGCTGAAATAGCGATCGATCTATCTCTGGAGGCGGTGTCAGCAGATTTAGCCGACGATATAGATGACCTGTTGCTGTTAGATAGTCCTCCTGCCTCAGAAGGGGATATAGCGGACGAGACAGAACTTGACTTAGGGGATTTAGATGATTTGTTTGGGGAGTCGGCACTGGCTGATTTGGAGGAGCTTGATCCGCCTGGGCCTAGCCGGTTAGAAGATGCTCAGGCGATTGATCCCCTGGCAGAGCTTGATTTAGAAGGAGCGATAGATTCTGAGGCAGACGGGGGAGTTGCTCAAATGCCGCCGTTTCAGATGCCGGATGTGGAAGTGCCGGATGTGGAAGTGCCGGAGTCCTTCTTACCAGAATCCTTTTTAGAAGAAGACGCGTCTGCCGTTGACCCAGCCCTCTTAGAAAATCCGTCTGTCGTTGACCCAGAGCTATCTGACGAGGTGGTGGAAGAAGAGGTGCGTGCTGCAGTGCCAGTGGCCCCCGTTCCGCCCACGACGATGCCTGCTGCCCCTGCTGTCGATCTTACAGGCGACTGGTTTTTTGGGTTGGATGTTGGGGCTACCGGTTTGTCCGCTGTGCTGATGAATCGTCAAACTGGACAGGTTTATCCCCTCTACTGGCAAACGGCTGCCGATGAAACAAAGCATTTTCGTTTGCCTGCTATGGCCGTTATGACATCGGCTCAGGATACGGTGGCTGTGGGGTACGACGCCCTGGGGGATATCGAAGAGATGCTGGATGTGTCCGGGGCATCGCTACTGGTGGGGGTCAACCGTTTGAAACCGCTGTTAAAGGTTGCGGTGGGCCATGGCCAAACGCTGCCAGATTCAGACCCGTGGCTACGCTGGTCTGAGACTGTGGAGTTGCCGATGTTGCAAGTGTTGCAGGCAATGGTGGCTCTGCTTAAATACTTGATGGAACGAGGCCAGGCTGTGGGTCTGGAGGGCGATAGTTTAACTCAAGTGTGGGAAAGACTCCAGGGTGTGGTGGTTGGTTATCCCACCAACTGGCCTGATACCTATAGCTTTAATTTACGGGAAGCGGTGTTGGCGGCTGGGTTAGTTGAGCAGCCGGAGCGGGTGTTGTTTGTGGAAGATGCGATCGCAACCGTTCTTTCCGGCTTGCCTGACCCCAACGATATTTCGCTGTCAGATACGGTATCCCTATCGCGGCAGCCCAGTTTGTACAACTGTCAGTGGCAGGAGGGCACCGTGGTGATTAGCGGTGGTGCTGTCATGACTGAGCTGGGACTGGTTAATCTGCCCAGCGATTTAACCAAGTTGAACTACGGCGACTTTGCTCTGCGTGGGTTTGCCTATGCCGGAGATGCTCTGGACCAAGACATTGTCTGTCAGTTGCTGCTGCCAGAAGAGCGACGACAGCCCCTCTCCGATACTGACGCTGGTATCAACTGGGACTGGCAGGGACATCTGTCTGGGGCAGAAGCTGACTGGAGACAGTTAAATCTGGATAACCTTACCTTACCTACCGTCGGCCATGTGGATTGGGCTCAGCGTTATCGGCTGCAACAGCGGCTGCTGGGGTCTAATCTGGGCCAGAGTTTGTTGGCCGCAGCTCGCCATCTAAAACTGGCTCTACAGCAGCAAAATCATATGCAGATTACCCTGGCGGGGCAACGTTGGTTAATTAAGCGCCGCCATTTAGAAAATCTAATTTTCTTACCCTACATTCAGCGGATTAATCGCTACTTAAATGTGTTGCTGAGTCACAACAGTGTGGATGCTCAGTCTATTAAGCAGGTGGTGTGTACCGGCGGCTCGGCATCTTTACCCGCCATTGCTCGCTGGCTGCGTCAAAAATTTCCCAATGCCACTATTATTCAAGATACCTACGCCAGTGAGTTACCTCAAAGCTGCAGCCGCGTTGCCTATGGTTTGGTGAATCTCGCCCGTTATGGGCAGGTGCTCAATGTCACACGACAGCAGTACAGCGATTACTTTTTGCTGATGGAGTTGCTGCGGGTATTTCCGCAACAGCCGCTGCCGGTGGGGGCAATCATGCATTTGTTAGAACAGCGAGGGATTAATACCCAGGCCTGCCATCTGCATATTCTGGCGTTGTTAGAGGGCCATTTGCCGCCAGGGCTGGTGCCTACGGCGGCCGATCGAGGGTTGATTTGCGATCGCACCACCGATTTACCCATCTATCGAGCCCTTTTACAAACCCCTTTGTTTAGCAAAACCGTCACCGAATCAGGCGGCCATATATACATTCCAAATGAGGCTCAGGCTGAACAACTACGGGCCTATGTCAATCGGCTATTGGTGGGGAAAGTACAGCGATTAGAAGAGCCTTTAATTGCTCAGCTTGAGGTATTTGCCTAAGAGATTGCCCCTGTCCAGCCGAATGCATTTGACGGGTGATTACAAACACAAAGGGGAGCCAATCTTGGCTCCCCTTTGTGTTTGTAGATGCTTGCTCAGATTGTCGATAGTTTCAGCAACAACCCGTTTCCATTAAATAAGTCCTTTTCAGAAAGTCCTTTTCAGAGCAACGTTCCCATAAACTGATGCTTAATCGTCATCATCTGTATCCTTATTTTCACCCAACTGAATCAGATGAATATGCTTGTAGCCAAGTTTAATTTCAAACTCGTCGCCTGGTTTTAATCCCATCTCTTGAGTGTAGGTAGAACCAATGACGATTTGACCATTTTTATGAACGCTGACCCGATAAGTAGGTTCTCGTCCACGTCCATCTTTAGTGCTTTCCGGGCCCAGCGGAATACCTCTAGCTGCCAGTAAAGCATCATAAAAGTCAGTCAGGTTTACTCTAACTTGCTTATCTTTTGTAATGCTGTAATACCCACACTCCTTAGCTTTCTCTCGCTTGGGTAGATGGGTGATTTCCTTCATTTTCTGAAGTAGTGCTTTCCCTGTGAGTGGCGTGGTTTTATTGTCAGCCATCGTTTAAAGATTTAATGATTAGGTCTAGAAGATGTAATGGAAGCAGTTGTTCCAAAAGAGTGTTCCGTAGTCCTTATTTTACAATTTTTGGTCAATATTTTTTGACGTGAGCTCTGATTATAACAGACTAAAAACCTGTTTATCTAGAAGTAGTCAAACTCCCAAGTCAGCTAAATTCAAAGGTCAAGTTTCTCGCTTTAAAGCAAGGCCTCTAGTGATAAATAAATTTGAATATGGGTTGAATGTGTTGATTATAAAGAGCTTTAGTAGTTCTTTTTACTCTGGAAATTTGTCCTTTCAGACGGATGGCATCTATGAATAAAATACTTGACTTGATAGATTAAAACCTGTCTGAATGCTATATAAACTATCCTCTTTAAAGTTAAATTAACCTTATTTATAAATTCTAAAACTAATGTTAGCTAAATTGCTAACTTAATTTTATTAAGGATATAAACAAAAGTCGATAAATCCAGCAGTCTTAGTATCTGATACTAGCCTAAAAGGCAATATCTTTTTCTTGCCCAATTTGCTTTAAAGTTGTGCTGGCTGTACGTAATCGATAGTATAAAATTATCGACAGTTTTGGTAATATAGCGAAACTTTTAGAGTGCAACTGCTCATGTTTGAGAAGTTGACTCTTGGTTGTTTTTAAACTACGTGATTGTGATATGTCTAAGTCCGACTCAACAGCGCCCGATGCATCACAATCGTCTACTTCAGCCGATGCTCCTGGGTTTGGATGGACCACCTATGCAGAACGTATCAATGGTCGTTTTGCGATGGTTGGTTTTTTAGCTTTGTTATTGCTTGAATTTTTTACGCGTCAAGATTTCTTCACCTGGATAGGGTTGCCCTGATATCGGTTCTCAATGTTGGGCTTTTATTTTGAGTTTTAGACCCAACGGGGACATCCCTCCAGTGTGTATTTTGAAATTTCTATGGCGCAGTTCCTACTGCACACGCATTTGATAGGCTCCCTGGCCTGTTTGATCATAGGCATTGACGATTATTCGGTAGTTGCCGGTGTAGGGGAGTGCTATGCGAATCGTTGAATTGGTGTTATTGGGATGGATGTCGTCGTTTTCTGCAATCTTTCTACCCTGGTCGTCGATCAGCAGTAGATAGGCATCAAAGTCCTGGCTGGTTAGCGTGATGGTGACCGCTTGTCCCTGGTTAGCGCTAAAGATGTATTCGTCATAAAAGCTATTGTCCTGCAGACGCGCATCTTGATAGTTCAAAATGCCGCTTTCGCTCAAAATATAGCTGCCCAATTCCAGAGGCGTGGTATTGGCAGTGCCATTTTGTACTGCGGTGATAAAGGGGCTTATTTGGGATGTTGAGATCGCAAACCCAATGCCGATATTGCCCGTGTTTTCCCCCGTTGTCACAATAAAGGTATTAACGCCGATCAGCTCGCCTTTGCTGTTGAGCAAAGGTCCTCCAGAATTACCTGGATTCACGGCGGCATCGGTTTGAATCAATCCATCCTCTGGGTCAATACGACTAACAATGCCCACGGTAAACGTGCCGTCGTAGCCCAGGGGACTCCCAATGGCAAAAGCCTGTTGGCCTACCTGGGTTTGGCTACTAGTCAAAGAAATAGTGGGAAATACGGTTTCTCCCCCTTCAATTTGGACAGCGGCTAAATCCAGAGACTCATCTGCATACCCCACCACGCTGCCCCTAAACTCACGCCCATCAGCCAAGCGAACCGTAACCTGGCTAGTATTGCCAACAACATGGGCATTGGTTAAGACCAGACCTGTAGAGCTAATGATGCTGCCGCTACCGATGGTGTGCCCAGCATCAATGGCGACGACCGCCGGGCTCGCCTGTTGATATATCCGCACATTGATCTCTTCATCAATACCCTGAGCTTGGGCTGTAGCAGTGCTCCAACCCTGATGAAAGTTAACCTGTGTTCCCGTAATGCCAAGGCCCAAAACGCAGGCTAACAAACCTGTGCAAGATTTTAGGAAGATGGATTTCATTACTGCTTGGGCGGAGTGGACTGCCCTATAAGATACGTCCAGACCTCGAAATATTCCGGTGACCTGGATAAGATTTACGAAAGTATCGTGTTAATTAAACCTGGCCACAGTAGTGGCTTTAAATGTTGAAATTGCTTTAAGCGCTAGGGTTCAAGTGGCTGTTAGCACAAAAAAAGGAGCCGTTACGACTCCTTGTTTGGCTTATGACAATCCTACTGTTAAACCTATTGAGCAACCTGGACGCCGTAGCTCCGTCTACAGGACTGTCCCATGATCCAACAAAAAAATATCAAAAACCCTATGCCAAACCAGTGTTTGCACCTGGCTTACCAGTGGCAAGCTCTACTTTGACAATCTTGCCGCCCATTTTCTGAATGCGCTGCTGCTCGCGGAACCAGCTGTCGTAGGGAACGAGCTTAGTAAAAAAAGTGTTCTGTAGCTCGCGCTGGGTGCGGATGCGAGATTGACTCGGCACACAGGCAGTGATGCGAAACATACGCATGGCAGAGATGTCTCCTACTCTCAAACAAAAACTAATTTTGCAAATAACTGGAAAAGCCTACTGTTGTCATTGTTGACAACCGAGCTTTATCTAAACTGGGTTAACTATAAGCCGAACTCAGGTTGAGTCAATGCCCCTAAAAGTTGCAGACCCAAAGCCTCAAGCTACCCTATATAAAATGTGAACCTACGAATCAGGAAGCAGGTATCTATCACCATACCCCACGCACTCACCCTGGAGTCAAAAATTCGGAAGCCCGATAACCAATGACCAGCCGTCATAATCTCTCAACATAGATTGATTGTGACTGGCTAACACTCGCTTAAGACTTCCGAAACAGAGTTAGGTCAGTTAAACCGACCTAGACCACATGAACTTGACCTAGCTAAGGCCAGAGCAGATGTAGTCAAAGTAAATACCCATTTCCTTGCCAGCGTCAGCGCCAACCAGGCTAGCAGTGACTTCCTTCATTGCCTGAATAGCTTGAACAGTAGCACCAACAGGTACACCCAAAGAGTTGTAAGTCTCCTTTAGACCGTTGAGCACGCGCTCATCTAGGATGGAAGGATCGCCCGCCAACATAGCATAGGTAGAATAGCGTAGGTAGTAGTCCAGGTCGCGGATGCAAGCGGCATAGCGACGAGTGGTGTACATATTGCCACCAGGACGAGTGATGTCAGAGTACAGTAGCGCCTTAGCCACAGCATCTTTGACAATTTCAGAGGCATTAGCGCCAATAGCAGTGGCTGCGCGAACACGCAGTTCACCAGTCTGGAAATAAGCAGCTAGCTTATCCATGGAGGACTGATCTAGGTACTTACCCTGAACGTCCGAAGAATTAATTACAGAAGTAATCGCGTCTTGCATGATTTGAATTCCTTAGTGAAATTTTACGATGTGACTTAATAGGGTGATGGGAAAACTGAATCGCTTAACCCAGCATCGCGCCAACAACGTAATCGAAGTAAGAAGCGGCTTCAGCAGCATCATCGCCAGACAGCAGAGAGGATGCAACAGCTTTCATAAAGCGGATTGAATCTGCTACTGCAGGAATGGATGTGCCCAAAGAGTTGTACATCTCTTTGGCACCGACCAAACCAATCTCCTCGATGGGAGTAACGTCACCAGCAACAATACCGTAGGTAACGAGACGTAGGTAGTAGTCCATATCCCGTAGGCAAGTTGCAGTCATTTCTTCACCGTAGGCATTACCACCTGGGGAAACAACGTCAGGGCGCTTTTGGAAAAGCTGATCACCAGCCTGCTTGATGATGCGCTCACGGGACTCAGTTAAAACCTGGGCGATGCGAAGACGACGCTCACCAGAGGTAACAAAACCCTTGATCCGATCCAACTCACCAGGGCTGAGGTAACGTGCCTCAGCATCGGCATTCACGATAGATTTCGTGACAATACTCATCTATGGATTCCTCCGAAAGAATATATCCAGGTGAAGCTATTGATGCTCACCTTGAAAAATTGACATCACCTAAAAAAAGGCAACAACAATCCTATTTTCACTCTAAATCAAATCAAGCGGGCAACCTATGCGCCGATTCAATGCTTAATCCGACCGTTGAAGCATGCCAAATATCAGCTTAGATTTCGAGAAACCTTTTATCAGCTTAGCTACCTTCCGAAAACATTTTCCGGTATCTCGCTGACCTTCTTAGAGAGTGCGCAACATTTTGTAATAGTATCCCTCAGAATTGCTCTATGCCTGATGACAGCACATTCTGGTAGTCGCACATAAACTAGCAATGACCATCTGACCATTGCTAGTTGCTGAGATCTATCACAGTGGTTGGCTAGGTGCCAACAAACGCTTAAGTATCAATGGATGCTATTGCAGAAACCGAAGGGACAAAGCTTGGCACTACAACGTCATCATTTTGGCGAGTGAGCTGTTGATACAGTCGCTCAGTATTGGGGAAGTTGGCGGCTGGTAGGGTGGGGAAGCGACGATAGGGAACCGTATCCTCACCAAAGAATTCAGCATACTCAGGTGTTTCAACCATTGTTTGAATAAAGCCACGGATACCCTTAGTGGCCAAAATCTGGTTGTACTTGCGAATTTCTACCTGATTTAAGGGGGCTCGACCCAGGAAGTGTTTAGTGCCCAGCTCAATCACCTTAGTGTTGGGATAAGGGGCATAGAACTCTTTCTGATAGAGGTCGGAACAACCCAGCCCTTCGATAAATTCCTTCATGTTGATTTCGCCGTTGCTCAACTGACTTTCCAGTGAGGTGAACTCGGTTTTGATCACATAGGGAGAAATATCGCGCTCAAAGATTTGACGATAGGCTGCCTGGGTAACCAGTTTGATGTTGGCCTTGTCGTAAAGGCTTGTGAGCTTAAAGATCTTGGATTGAACACGACGCAGGTTAACACCCTGGGAAACCCGCTTATTGACTTCGATATCGCCTCGGGACGAGCTAACGGCACCAAGTTCAACAAAGCGAGGAACCTGAGGCTTGGGTACGGGCTTGATACCAGTAGCGCCAACGGTCCCTGCGCGGAATGACCGCAGGGATTGACCTGCTGGTGTGACATAGCGCTCATAGGGAATGGTGTCATCCCCAAAGGCTTCGGTGTACTCAGGGCTGTCAATTAAAGTGTCCACCAGGGCGTAGAATCCCTGCTTGGCACAAATATCAAAGTATTTGTTGGTTTCTTGGCGACCATAGGTGGGACGCCCCAATAGTCGGCGGTGAATGTACTCAACGGCCTTCATCACATAGAGGGAAGACCAGTAGGTCTTGCGGAACGCTTCTGATTTTGCGATCGCACGCACAAAGTCACGCATACAGATATCACCATTTTCCAGACGATTCTCAGCGGACTTCAGCTCCTGACCTGCATAGACATCCCGGCCAAAGACCTGACGATAAGCAGCCCGAATAATCTTTTGAGTAGAGCTTTCAGCAAATTTAATACTGTCTCCGTTGCCCGCTGGAATTTGGTCCAGCTTGAAGACCTTGGGCCCGAGGCTGCCGGGTGCTTTAGGCCGAGCGCCCGGATTGCTCACCTGGCTATCAATACCGGCACCCCGACGAATCAAAATACGGCGAGTGTCTTTGTTAAAGGGGGCAGGACTGCTGCTAGGCTTACGTGTTTCCTTAGGAAAGATGGCTCCAAACTGAATTTCCAGCGGGTCATTGCCAGAGCCATAGGGGTGTTGATCGGGTAATGGCTGATCGTAGGACGCAAAGGTGGTCAAAAACTCAGGATTTTTGCGGAATGGAGCGCTATAGTTCAGCAGATTCTGCTGAGGACCCCAATTGCGACATTCCTGAGCTTCCTGACCTAAACCACGCAGATAGGGTACAGTCTCTTCACCAAAGTAGTCACCATACTCGTTAGAGTCGATCAGCGCATCCACGAGCTTAGGTAGCCCCCCTTCAGAAACGATGGAGAAGTATTTTTGTACTTCCTCACGGGAGCTAGGCCCCCGACCCAGGATGTGACGGAATGCCAGCTCTAGGGCACGACTGTTGATGTACGGCTCGAAAAAGTTTTTGCGGTACAAAGGAGATTTCGCTAAGCGACGGATAAACTCCTTCATGGCAATTTCGCCGTTCTTAACCTGAGACTCCAGGTTAGAGATTTCTAGGGAGTAAGCTCGCTTAATGTCCCGCTCAAATACCTGCCGGTAAGCGGCTTTCACCACGGTATTTTTCTCACCTGTGGATAGCCCCGGTTTCATTACAAACTTAGGCCGACGCTCAGATGCGTTGAAGTAGATCTGAGGCAGCTGTAGACCTTGAAGATCTTTTGAGGGACGCTGACGGAACTTGTTGGAGGGCGCTGGGGCTTTGAACTCGTCAATTAAGAGGTTGAAGTAAAAACGCACCAAATCCTGGGCGTCAGCATCTCCCCGGAAATAGCCAATCGTGGCCGCTCGCATAGTCTGTAGAGCGACGATAGTGGCTGCCGACGAACAGGCATCTTCAATAATTTCTCTGAGGCCTCTGACGTTGACAGCGATGATGTTGGGGTCGCCAGCAACGATGGCATAGGTCAGGTAGCGTAGAAACCAGCTCATGTCTCTCAGAGACTTTTGCATATTGCTGGGGCCATAGCGACCGACGTTGATGGGACGAAAGCCAGGGGGAATCCTGCCAAAATCTCCTGTGCTGCTTACAAGTCCTCTAAGACCAGAGAATAATCCTCCACCATCGGCACTTTCAATTAAAGTCTCAGAGTCCTGATTCGCACCGTTTTGAGTGGCCATGACTGGCTCCGGTTCCTGCCTCTCCAAATATGACAGTGGGGAACCACCGGTAAAGATCCGGTTAGCGGCTTGAGAAACAATTAACTCGGAATATTGGGTGATAACCTGTGCGATCGCAATTCGCTTACGACCTGATTTAAAGAAATCAGACAGCTCATCCAACTCTCCCCGCTCCATGTAGCGGTCCTGCTGCTCGGCCTGAGTAATCGCGGTAACCGGCAAGGTTTGATAAAGTTGTGGCCGCGCTAAGGAGCTTCCACCACTAGCTGTTACAGTCATTCCTTTTCAAAGGCTCCCTTCTAAAAATTGATTGCAATAGGTAATTGCATCAGACCCTTTCGTCAGCGCCGAACAGCTCAGAATGAACGGCTGAACCGGTTCATTTAGAACATTGGTCAATACCAGCAGGCAGAGCGATGGGCCTATCGACTCTTAAGACAGTTCCAGATTAAAACGATCACGGAACCTCAAGATAGTAGTCTCAAGACTGTGTAACATCTTGTTATTAGCTCACTGAGTCATCATAAAAGACGGCGGGGAGTTGGATGAGAGTAAAGATAAGTTTTGTTACTTGTGTTAACGAAGAATTTCCCAAAAAATGCCAGTCTTAAGAGGCCAGAATTTTGAGTTTTAAGGGTTGATTCCTAAGTTGTAGGCTTTGAACCTTAAGGCTTTCAGTAGTCATCCGTCTATCTGGTTAGACCCACTCAAAACTCACAAATTAAGTACTCAAAATTACATCTCAGCATGACCTCTGAAAACGAAGCTGCCGTCAGTGCAGCGGTGGCCAAGCTTTACGACACTTACCCCTTTCCCCCAGAGCCCTTAATCGATGAGCCGCCGCCTGGGTATAACTGGCGGTGGTACTGGCCGACGGCCTACAACTTCTGTACAGGGCGTCTGCCTGCAACGGAACAGGTCAACATTTTAGATGCGGGCTGTGGGTCTGGTGTAGGAACTGAATATTTAGTGCATCTCAATCCCCACGCCCAGGTCACTGGCATTGACTTGAGCGCTGGCACCCTAGCAGTAGCCCGTGAACGCTGCCAGCGCTCAGGCGCGGATCGAGCCACGTTTCATAATCTCAGCATTTACGATGTCACTCAGCTAGAAGGGCAGTTTGATTTGATCAACTGTGTTGGCGTGCTGCACCATATGCCCGATCCAATTCGGGGCATTCAGGCTTTAGCAAATAAATTAGCGCCCGGCGGCTTGCTTCACATATTTGTCTATGCCGCTTTAGGTCGCTGGGAGATCTCACTAATGCAGGAGGCCATTGCTATGCTCCAGGGCGATCGTCGAGGAGACTATCGCGACGGTGTATCGGTCGGGCGTCAGCTTTTTTCTGCTTTGCCTGAGAATAACCGCATCGTCAAACGTGACAAAGAACGTTGGGCTTTAGAAAATCATCAAGACGAATGCTTTGCCGATATGTATGTCCACCCCCAAGAAGTGGACTACACCGTCGATACCTTGTTTGAACTGATTGATGCCTCAGGATTAGAGTTTGTGGGGTTTTCTAATCCTAATTATTGGAGCTTAGAACGTCTGATTGCCAAGGCTCCAGACATTATGCAACGGGCTCAGCAGCTGGAGCAGCGAGTTCAATATCGCCTTATCGAACTATTAGACCCTGAGCTGACTCACTATGAGTTTTTCTTGGCACGGCCTCCTTTGCTCAAAACAGATTGGTCGGACGATCAAAAATTATTAGCAGCTTATCCAAAACTCACCCCTTGCCTCTCTGGATGGCCCAGTAAGTCTTTCTTTAATCCTGACTATCAGTTAGTACAAATCAGTGATCAAGAGTATGACTTTTTACAAGCTTGCGAGGCCAGTGCCGGTACTCAAACAGTTGCTGACCTGCTTGCAGCCAAGCCTCTAGAGTTGTCGGTCATTCGCTCACTACAGGTCAAACAGCTGATCCTTTTGACACCTGCTGAATGATGGTTTAACCAGACCTGTTTTTTAGTAAGTGCAGAGTGATTGGCAAATGTCAGACACGCATTATTTTGGAGTAGCAAAAAAATGTGTGTCTGTGGTAAGCCCAAGGGATTCGTATTAAGTATTGTTAGCTTTAAATGATATGATTGACCTCGGCTTGCAGAAAGGGCTTCGGCCACTATCGCAAGTTTGCCTAGGCTAGTTTGAGTGATTTCTGTGAACTTGCCAGACGAACCTCTTAGAGATTCATCGATGGATGAAAATGATGCCGTAACGGACGCTGGTTCCGAGACGTTGGTTGCTGGAGTTATTTCTCCAGAGCCTGACTCTTCGATGGAAGAGTATTACCAACTCCAAAACGAGCTGCTTTTGCTAACGCTTGGGATGATGTTGGTAGCCTTCATTTCGGTTTGGATGGCCTACTCCCTCAACACATCTCTCAATTACTTGATTGGGGCATGTTCGGGGGTGGTTTACTTAAAATTGCTGGCTAAAAGCGTCGAGAAGCTTGGCAGGGAGAAATCTAAAGTTGGCAAGAACCAGCTTGCTCTTTTCATTGGTTTAATAGTAGTCGCATCCCAAGTGGATCAGCTGCAAATTGTTCCAATTTTTTTAGGTTTCCTAACCTACAAAGCTGCCCTTATCGCATACATGCTCAAGGCATTGTCAACGACTTAATGGGTCTGAGATATTGCATTGACAAAGTTAGCCACTAAATCATTTGGTCTACTGTCTTTTTGGTCAACCTAACCTAAATTAAGATGCTAAGTTTGCTGCACTTTGATGTGTTGCCTTTAGCGGAGTTAGAGGTAGGTCATCACTTCTATTGGCATGTGGGAGGACTTAAACTCCACGGCCAGGTCTTTTTGACCTCTTGGTTTGTGATTGGACTGCTTTTG
Source organism: Cyanobacteria bacterium P01_C01_bin.118 (assembly GCA_039045805.1). GTDB lineage: Bacteria > Cyanobacteriota > Cyanobacteriia > Phormidesmidales > Phormidesmidaceae > Leptothoe. Next base: position 2,858 of record JBCCJR010000030.1, on the reverse strand, counting down.
ATAGCTTCGGTTCTAGCAACTCGAAATATGCAGAGGGTGCCCCAGGGTTTACAAAACCTTATGGAGTATGTCTTTGAGTTTGTCAGAGACATTGCTAAGAATCAGCTCGGCGAAAAGGAATATCGTCCTTGGCTGCCGTTTGTAGGCACATTGTTCCTGTTTATCTTTGTGTCTAATTGGTCGGGGGCACTGCTCCCATGGCATGTACTTGAAATTCCTGAAGGAGAGCTTGCTGCTCCCACCGGTGATATCAATACAACGGTTGCCCTGGCTTTACTAACATCCCTGGCATATTTTTACGCCGGATTTAAGAAGCGAGGTTTAGGATATTTCGCGAAATACATTGAGCCAACTCCAATCCTGTTGCCAATTGCAATTCTTGAAGACTTTACCAAGCCTCTTTCCTTGAGCTTCCGTCTCTTCGGAAACATCTTGGCAGATGAACTTGTAGTTGCAGTTTTGGTACTGTTGGTCCCTTTGTTTGTCCCCTTGCCTGTAATGATGTTGGGTCTGTTTACCAGTGCTATTCAGGCGTTGGTGTTTGCTACTTTGGCAGCAGCTTACATCCATGAAGCTTTAGAGGGACATGGTGATGAAGGTCATGAGGAGCATGCTTAGCCGTTATCGCTAGGGCGTCTCTAACTAACCTCATATCGCTTAATAGGCCTGTTTTTACTGGCTATCAGTCTTGTTTGTTTCGTATACAACGAAAAGGAAATACATTATGGATCCGTTAGTTGCTTCTGCTTCAGTTATCGCTGCTTCTCTAGCAGTTGGCTTGGCCGCAATTGGCCCTGGTATTGGTCAGGGTAATGCTTCTGGTAAAGCCGTCGAAGGTATTGCTCGTCAGCCCGAAGCAGAGGGTAAAATCCGCGGTACTCTGCTGCTGACTCTTGCGTTTATGGAGTCTCTTACTATCTACGGTCTGGTTATTTCTCTGGTACTTCTGTTTGCAAACCCCCTTGCATAAGGGAGATTGGCTTTAGGGGCGTTATCTGTGTTCATGGCCTCTCCGGGTAATGAATGCTTTGCAGATAACGCCTTCTAACTAAATTGTGTTTGATTACACCTGAGTTGAGCCAATAAATATTTTTTTCTTCAACTTTCTTATGTGTTGATGGGTTCTCAGGTTTAGGGAAATCGAAAGATGTTTGATTTTGACGCAACATTGCCTGTAATGGCGTTGCAATTTGTTTTATTGACGTTTCTTTTGAACAAGGTTTTCTTTGAGCCCATTTCAAAGACAATCGATGAGCGTGATGGCTACGTTCGGACTAATAAGTCTGAAGCTGCAGAATATTTGCAGCAGGCTGAAAAGCTTGCCAAGCAGTATGAGCAGGAGCTGGCAAACAGTCGTAAAGAAGCTCAGGCAGTGATTGCCAAAGCGCAGGCTGAAGCGCAGGCGGTTGTTGATAAGCAAATCGCCCAGGCCCAGTTTGAGGCTCAACAGCAACGTGAGCAGGTTCAAAAAGAGCTTGATCAGCAAAAACAAGAGGCGTTTCAGTCTCTGCAGGGGCAAGTAGATGTTTTAAGTCAGCAGATTTTAGATAAATTGCTGGGGTCAGCTGCTTAGATCCACTTTTGCCTTTTGATTTGTTTAAGGAAGCTGCATTTTTTTAGGATTATTGGCGCGCAGTGATTGCTATGGTTGAAAACTTTTGGCTACTGGCGACAGAAGAAAGCGGGTTTGGTTTAAATTTCAACATTTTAGAAACAAACCTTGTTAATCTTTCTATTCTGGTTGCCCTAATTGTCTACTTTGGACGAAGCTTTTTAGGTGCCATCATGGCTGAGCGGCGCTCAGCGATTGAGGCGGCTATTCAGGATGCTGAAAAACGGCAAAAGGAGGCTTCTGAGGCTTTGACGGTGCAGAAGAAAAACCTGGCCGAGGCTCAGGCAACTGCTACCAAAATTAAGGCTGATGGTGAGGCGGCCGCTAAGGTAGCCAAAGAGAACATCCTGGCTCAGGCGTCCAAAGATGTCCAGCGTATGCAAGATGATGCTGCCCGAGACCTTACTTCCCAGAGGGATCGTGTGGTGATTGAGCTGCGTCAACGGATCTCTGCCCTTGCTGTTGAGAAGGTAGAGACGCAGCTACGGTCCCAGGTGGATGAAGGGACTCAACAGAGGCTGATTGATCAGAGCATTGGTCTATTGGGAGGTAGCTTGTGAAGGATAGCGTAGTTATTGAGGGTCTGGTAGCCCCATATGCTCAGGCATTGTTGTCAATTGCTCAAGAAGGCAATCTTACCGATCGATTTGGTCAAGATTGTTCTGTACTGACTGAGTTATTGGCATTGTCCGATGAGTTGACTCAGCTACTTGAGAATCCAATTATTAATCCTGACGTTAAAAAGAATGTTTTACGTCAGGTGATAGCAGAACAGCTGCATCCAACAATGTTGAACTTTGTCATGTTGTTGGTTGATAGGGCTCGTGTTGCTTTTTTGGATCGTATTTGTGAGCGTTATCAGGAGCTGTTGCGCGAACTGAACCAGACTGTTCTGGCTGAGGTTACATCTGCGGTTGAACTTTCTGACTCTCAGAAGGATTCGATTCGTCAGAAGGTGGTGGCCATGACCGGTGCAAATTCTGTTGAGCTAAAAACAGAGTTAGATTCGGAGTTACTGGGTGGCGTCATTATTAAAGTTGGTTCCCAGGTGGTAGATGCCAGTCTGCGGGGTCAGCTGAGACGTATCGGTATTCAGTTGAGTAGTGCTTCTTCTCGCTAGGGTGCTTTAGGGTGAAAGCACTTTGTTTCTTGCCCAATGTTTAGGCTGTGAGCTGATTAAGACTGGTTATTTTATATCAATCTTGGTCAAGCACTGTTTAGGTGATTTTTTGTTGATATCTGAGTT
>JBCCJR010000029.1:0-23203 GCA_039045805.1 Cyanobacteria bacterium P01_C01_bin.118 | reverse complement strand
TTTTAATCAGTACATTTTGTCAATCATTCGCTAATATATACGCCATCCAGCTGAGTTAGGTGTTAATGTCACTGCTCGGCTGCAATCTAGCTGGGCCTGTGCGCTGAGTTAGAACCTGTTAGCGTTATATCAGGGAATTTTGTCATGCCTCCTAAATTACTGACGACCGCTATTCTGGGAAGTCTTCTAGCTCTAGTAGGACTGCCCAGCAGCGCACAACAAGATCGTTTGCCAGCTCCCCCACCGCCCCCTCTGCCCAGTCCTAGCGGCTTTGCTGGACCACCGGGAACAGGTCGTTCCCTAGGCCCTGGAGATTTTGGTGGGGATGTCGAAGCGTTACAGCTAGCCCTGGACCGCAACGGCATCGATCCAGGCCCTATTGATGGGGACTATGGGCCTATGACCAGCGCCGCTGTCAGCCAATTTCAAGCATGGTACGACCTGCCCGTCACCGGTATAGCGGGTCCAGCCACGTTGGATATTTTGGGTATAGATGAGGTCTCCGATAACCTAGACTATGCCCTCAACGAGGACCTGCCCTATGTGGCAGCGATTACTGAATCTAGCCGTAAGCTAGGACAGGTGCAGCAATCCTTTGGCAATGCAAGATTAGACTCGGCTCGCCAGGGTGAGTTTATTAGCATCGGTCGGTACAGCAGCCGATCCGCTGCGGCTGAACGGGTGCGTGAAGCGCGTCGCTTGGGCTTTGATGCTCGTACGCTTTATCAGCGATAGGCGTTTGTAGAATTTGAACAATAGAATCTGACAAACAGCAAAGGGTGAAGAGTCGCGACTCTTCACCCTTTGCTGTTTAATCTTCAAAAAATTAGAGGACTACTAGACAGCCAGGCTTAATGCTTGACCAAGGCTGGGGATCGTCTCACAGTGCTGGGTATAGGTGTAATAAACCTCTTGGGATTTTTCGAGGTTGAGGGTGAGCCCCAGATTGATACCCAGGCTGATTAATCGCTGAATTCCCTGAACCGCCAGAGGATTGACATTTAGAATACAGTCCAGCCGTGTGGCATCGGGTTCACTTTGGAGGGTTTGGCGCAGAGCCTGCAAAATCAAGCCCTCTAGCAGCGGTGCGGCAGCAGGAATGGTGAGATGACAGTGCAGGTGATTGGCCTCAATGGCAATCCCTTCCAACTCTCCCAAGTAGCCGGTACTAATAGACAAAATGTTTTCGTCAATGTCGCTAAGATCTTGCTCCAGCTGACGCAATACATTGATGATTCGATGACTCAGGGTAATCTCAGCGGCCACCTGTAGCTCGCGGGGCACATCCATATGCTCCCGATGAAACGCCATCAACACACCATAGTTTTCTCGATAAATTTGGGTGTACAGCTGGTTTAGCTGATGCAGAGTGTTTTGACTAAGCAGCTGCATAATATGCTGCCGCTCTTCACTAAATAGCTGCTGCAGGTCAAATGTGGATTCTCCAAACTGGGTTTGAATAGCAGCAATAGTCTGGACCACACTACCCTGGGCAAAGGTCCTTAGCACAGCATCCTTAGCACGGGTGTAAGCCAACCGATTTTTAAAGGGTCGAATGCCGCAGAGAAATTCCTGTCCTCCTAGATGGCAGACGGCAAAGGTATAGCTTGCTTTTGCCTGGGTGATTTCTGAAAAAAGACTCACCTGCCCCAAGGCCAGGGTAAGGGCCCCCATGGTTTGTTTTTGATAGTCCTGATGGGTGAGGGTGTGACAGTAAAGCCGCTGTTCGCGATGATAGGTGTAGAACAGAGAGGACATGGCGTAGTGGGCAACTACCTGCTCTGCACTAATGCGGACTGGTTGTACCTGAGCTCGATAGACACCGGCTCCATCCCTAAACTGAGGCACATTACTGGGGGCTTGGGCCAATTTGGCAATAAAGTCTGCCTCCAAAGATTCGCCTTCGCCACAGATTTGCTCGGCTAGCTCAATAGCCCGAGCGGCATAGCGCAGAATCTGAGTACCTTCGGGGCGAGAGATTTCTTCAAAAAACCAACCACAGCTGGTGTACATCAGCATGGCGTGGCGCTGCATTTCTAACAAACACAGGGCATCGGTGCGTTCAACTTGGGTGAGTTCGTGGTGTTGATGCTGGGCAAAGAACTGTTCAATGGTGAGGGGAGTGCGATCGCACACTACATCGATATAGCTATCCCGAGCGGCCCAAACATCTTTAAAAAGTTCTTCACCGGTAATTTCATAGATTTCGATCAGCTCATCCCGCAGCCAATCCATGGCATCTCGCAGGGGAGCTCGCCACTTCTGATGCCATTCACCACCGCCACCGCAGCCACAGTCACTTCTCCAACGCTCCACCCCATGGGCACAGCTCCAAGCCGTCACCGGTTTAAGTTCTACCTCCCAGGTGGGGGGGAACAAACTGAGATAGCGGGCATAGCTGATCACCTGCCAGCCACGGTCGCTAAATTCATGGTGTAGCGCATAGGCTAATGCCCGCTCGGCACCACCGCGATGGTGACCAAAGGTTTCGCCGTCGGTAGCTACAGAAATCAGCTGAGCATCGGTGCGATCGCCTCGAACCGCCTGACCAATGCGATCAGCAAAGGATTGGGACGACTGCAAAATGTCACTAAAGCCCATGTCGCCAGAAATTGGCCCATCGTAGACAAATATATCGATATAGTTCTGCCCGGTGGGCAACCCAGGGACATAACACCGATAGGGACGGGTGGGATCAATCTGACCACCGCCCACCTCATCCCAGTCAGAATAGGTGGGTGAGATTTGACGACAGCGTTTTACCTGGGATGGAGCCACGATAGTAAACTTGATCCCCTCTTCGATCAAAACCCGTAGGGTGTCCTGGTCAACGGCGGTTTCCGCCAACCACATACCTTCGGGATCGCGATGGAACCGCTTGCGAAAATCGGCTATCCCCCATCGCACCTGAGTGCGCTTATCCCGCTCATTGGCCAGGGGCAAAATCATGTGGTTGTAAACCTGGGCAATGGCGTTGCCATGGCCGTCATTGCGATCGCAGCTCAGCTTATCAGCCGTTAAAATCCGTCGATAGGTTTCAATATCGTGACGCGCTAACCAGCTCATCAACGTAGGGCCAATATTGAAACTAATCGCCTCATAGTTATTGACGATTTTTAGCACCTGGCCCTGATGGTCCAGGATGCGGGCAAAGGCATTAGGCCGATACGACTCCCGCAGAATGCGCTCATTCCAATTGTGAAACGGAGCCGCACTGGGTTGACGCTCCACAGCTTCCAAGGAAGGATTCTCCCGAGGCGGCTGATAAAAGTGGCCATGAACACACACATAAACCTCAGCCGCAGGCACCTCAGACAGAGACACCTCAGCAGATTGTACCTTCGGCGACATCATCTCTTGAGAATCAAATGATGTCGCCACAAAATAGGAATCAACCATGTCGCGAGAGACTAACTATAGGAAAAATCTAAAAAGCTGTAAACGCCGCTGCCAACGGAACTCAACAAACACGGAGTGGCTAAAGCGCCTAATGTACAAACCCCGACCTAAAACAATCACTCGTTACGATATCAGGGGTCAGGTTCACTGACACTTTAACGGACTTAGGATTTCTTACTCGAAGACGTTATGTTTCTCAAAACAGCGTTACGGAACAAAACATATTGTTTCTCTGACAATTCTCTTTTAACTGCTCGTCAAGCAAGGTTCATCAAAGGATAGAGCCTTCTCAGATGCTCCACACATCCATCTTTAATAGTAAGAGAATAAAATAGAAAAAAGATAAAGAAACAGTTAGTTAAGAGATTAAAACTAGTCAGATACCCCCTTTTTCTAGCCTCTATAAATCACGGGGATCACCTCAGGGTGAGGTTTATAAGAGAGAGAAGTTGGCCACATAACTCAAAAACTGACATCAGGGTTCAGGGTTGAGCACAGGTCAAGATAAAAATTGGAGCCTCAACGGCAATTGTTAAAGCCCCACTCCTATCAATCAAATCCAAACACGACGTCCTGGTCTTTTAAGGACAACGACTGTATTGCCGATCCCTAGGATATCTTTACCCCTAGATACGTCTTGGATAGATAGTTGGCCAATCGCTTAAAGTTATTCTGGACAGAGGGACGAACCCCAACGCCAGGGGCAATACCGACCAGATCAGCAAATGCTTCATCAGAGATATTGCCAGCCTGGAGTTGTTTAAACGCGTCGATCACCGACAACAGTTCGTCACTAGAGAACTGATAGCCCATAGAGTCAGCTAATTTAGTAACTTTTGGTGCACGCTGACTCAGGGCTAAAGATTCTTCGGGATCAATATTTACACTAGAGCTGATATCACCGTCGCCGCAGCCTAACAGCTGTTCTAGCTGTTGCTGTAGCTCAGTATTATCAGCAGTTTTCTGCATAAATTGCAGGACAGTTTGGGTGGTCATGGGCAGCTTCAGGGTAGGTTGTTCACGAAATTGGAAAGAAGACCATAGTTGAGTTGTTACTCTTAGGGTCTACTCATACCACTAGCTATAACAACTCTGGCCCTAAGTGAACGTTAACAAAAACAGAAATTTTACTTAACGCGCTCCGCCAGAACGAGTGCGGCTAGGCTTACCTGCCGGTGCAGGGGTATACCGATGGCGATTGCGGCGCTTTTGTCGCTTGTTGTGAGCGAAGTAAGCCATGCCTATAAATCCTTTAACTATTATTACAGAGTCTGTTGGCAACGCCTGTGGGCAATGTTGGTTGGCTTTCCCACAGTGACTTCTTCAAATAAGGCGTTCAGATTTCCGCACGTTTTCACACAGCAGAGGCCGATAAAAGATGGCCCCTATCTTTTATCGGCACCACTCTCTTCAAAAAAGTCAGAAAAATTGTCGGGCGCAAAAGCAGTCGCCCTCTCAGTCCTGATAAATAAATCCTGATAAAAAGGGGTTGGCTTTACCTATAACGTCGCCCACCATTATCAATAGTTTCTATGTACTATTTTTAAGAACGAAATTTACAGTCGAGGAGCTGTTCCCCTTGTAAGATGTGATAGTCACATTTTATTTAAGGTTGACCAGCCGTGATCCCACCGGCTAATCGCCTTAGTTATAATTTTGATAAGACACTATTAACGATGTCATGATTGATCTCGCCGTCCTAGCGAATAAACTCACAACCGGCGATCTTAAAGATAAGAAGCTATCCCTGGCTGCTTTACGAGATGTTCCTGACAGTGATGCTCTACAGCTGATCAAGCTCGTTTTAAACGATGACAATCAGCAGGTGCGTTCGATGGCGATTTTTGCCTTAGGGGTTAAGCAAACGCCAGAAAGCTTTTGTCTGTTAGTTAAAATTCTTGAGACTGATCCGGACTATGGCATTCGGGCGGATGCAGCTGGGGCGTTAGGATATTTGGAAGATCCTCGGGCCTTTGAGCCGCTGATTCGTTCGTTTTACGAAGATACAGATTGGCTAGTGCGCTTTAGTGCAGCAGTATCCCTCGGTAATCTTAAAGATCCTCGGGCCCATGATGCGCTGATACAAGCCCTACACAGTCCCGAGGTTATTCTGCAGCAGGCGGCGATTGCAGCGTTTGGTGAAATTGGGGACCTGAGTGCCCTGGATGAAATTCTGGCCTTTGCCCCCTCCGAAGACTGGTTGGTACGGCAGCGATTGGCAGAAGCACTAGGGAATTTACCCAGTGAAAAAACAGTGTCGGCGCTGCAGTTTATGGCTAAGGATAGTCATCCCCAGGTATCGGAAGCGGCTCAGATTTCACTGGCACGCTTAGGAGCAAGCGACTGATAAATTTCAAACATATTTAAGCTGAAGAGATGCTCCATGGAAGGCCCATACATCCAAAAGTGGAATTTAATGAATTCTGCTTGCTTAGGGGCTTAATCAAGGGGAGGATCGACTCGATCTGGGAAATCTGGCTGGGGCGGAAGTCGGAGGTTGGAGGTCGGAAAGGGAGTACTCCAAATCCTGTAGAGCTTTGCTCTTCTTGCAGGGTATTGTGGTTTCTTGAGGCAACCGTTTCCCGTTGCTACGCATCAACGGGAGTTGTAGGTATTACGGATGCTCTAAAACAGGCTGTCTAACTCTTGGTAGTCGGGAAGTGTGGTGTCGATGGGGTGTCCCTGTCGAATGACAACGCGATCGCACTGGGCCCTGGAGATCAGCTCATTCAATGTACGGGCTTTAAAGCAAATCAGATCCGCTGGTGTGTTGGGTGTCAGTGTGCCCACATCATTGAGGCCCATCAGTTGAGCAGGGCGACTGGTCAGACTTTTGGGCCAATGGTCAAAGGGGCGATCGAGGTGACCAATGCGAACTGATTGTTTAAAGACCTCCAATCCATCGTGATCGCCGTAGGCATAGAAGGGATCGCGACAGTTATCGCTAGACAATGCCACTGAGATCCCCTGCTGGTGAAGCTCATGCAGTAGGGTAATACCGCGATATCGGGGGGTTTGGGCCGACTGGCGATCCTGCAAATAGAGATTGCACATCGGTAAACTGACAATGCCAATATTGGCGGCTTTCACCAGGGTGAGGGTTTCTGCCACTACGTCAGCCGTCTGCACAGAGAGACTACAGCAGTGGCCACAGGTAATTGCACCTTGAAAATCGTGGCGCAGGGCCGCTTCAGCCACATAGCGCAGGGTTATGTCATCAGGATTTAGACTTTCATCGGTATGAAAATCTAAATCTAGTCCGTAATGTTTAGCCAGGGTAAACGTCCGATCAAGCTGAGCGACCAGATCTTTATTCATATAAGTGACTCCCCCCAGCACCCCACCAAAGTCTGCCACTAACTGAGCCAGAGGGTCTGCGTCAGGTGTGAGAAAGTAGTCCAGGGAGACCAGACAAACCGCCTGTAAGCTTAGTCGGGTTTGCCACTGGCGTCGCAGCGTGTCAAACACCTGGAAATTAGTTTTTCCCAGCGAGCCAAAGCTATCTAAATGGGTACGAATCGCCTGGGTACCGTGGGCATAGCTGCATTTAAGACCAAACTCCATACGCTGGTAAAGCTCATCGGCTTGCCAGTTGCTATGGTCGTTACGCACAGTTTCCAACGCGCCCAAAAAGGTGCCGTCAGGGTTCGGACAGCGGGGCCAGAGGTGCCCTTTATCCAGGTGGGTGTGCATATCGATAAAACATGGCCAAATTAACCCCTGTTCAAGATTGACCCCAGGGGTGGGGTCAAAATCTGTTTTACCTGCGGGGGCAATGGTTGAGATCGCTCCTCCCTTGATTTCCACATCCACTGCCGCTAGCTCCTCCTGATGAGGAAACTCCCGCAGTGCAGCAATGGGTTCCAGGGGGGGGCTTAGCAAGCAAAGCGGTACCCGACCATTGGTCAGCCAATAGTGGTCGGTATCGGGTACGGTGACAAATCCATCCATAGCGTTTTTAGCTAATTTTCTCGTCTGACAGCACTCTCATGCCAGTGGGCCAGCAGTCGATCCGACAAAATTGTAAGTCCGACAAAAATGGTCACCCCTAGCACCGTAGTCATTAGCAATGCGGCAAACATCCGGGGAATTTGTAAGTTAAAGCTGGAAATCAGGATTTGGTAGGCAATACCAGAACGGTTACCGCCTGTACCTGCTACAAACTCGGCTACGACCGCCCCAATTAAGGCTAAGCCACCACTAATGCGTAACCCTCCTAGAAAATAGGGAAGTGCGCTGGGTAATCTCAGATAAATCAACGTTTGCCAGCGGGATGCGCCATAGATTTCAAATAGGTTTTGCAAATTGTGATCGGCGCTGTTGAGCCCCAGGGTAGTGTTGGACACTATGGGGAAAAAGGCTACGATCCAGGCACAGACCACCAGGGCCATAAAGGTGTTGTTTTGTAGCCAGATGATGATCAGGGGTGCGATCGCAACAATCGGCGTTGTTTGCAAAATTACAGCATAGGGAAAAAAGCTTCGTTCTACCCATTTGCTCTGGGCAAATAAAACTGCAATTAACAGACCTGATACAGCAGCAGCCAAAAAGGCCATGACTGTAATTTGAATGGTCACTAACAGTGATGGAAATAAATCTTCCCACTCTTCTAAAAGAGTTTTAATTACTAGCCCCGGTCCTGGTAACAGATATGGAGGGGTGTCGGTTATACGCACAAAAATATCCCAGCCGATGACGGCTGCGAGACCTACGAAGGTTGGGGCTAACCAACTCCAAATGACTTCTGGTTTTCTCTTCTTAAACACCTTGGTATCTGTTGTCTTGTGGTTGTTTGTTTTGTAGGCTATGCCTTATCGCTAATGTTGGATTTCATAAATTCAACCCAACCTACGTTCTTGCTGTTTGCAAACGCCTGTTGTAACGTTTTAATTCATATATGGTGGGCTGTGCCCACCCTCCGGTTCTCTTCTCTTGCTCTCCCTACCCCCCTGCTCCCCCTGCTCCTCTTCTCTTCTATCCCACACCCACACCTGTTTCATCTGACAGGGCTGCCATGATTTCTCGGCAATAATGATTAAACTGTGGCGAGGTACGAAATGATTCCATCCTTGGGTAAGAGGCTTCGATTGGAATTTTGGTGATGATTCGGCCTGGGCTTGCTGCCATCACAACAACCTGTGTTGAGAGATAAATGGCTTCATATATATTATGAGTGACAAATAATACGGTCCATTTTTTCTTCTCCCACAGCTGCAGTAAGTCACTATTGAGACGACTGCGAGTCATTTCATCAAGCGCTCCAAAGGGTTCATCCATAAATAAGATTTGTGGCTTAGTCACCAGAGCTCGGGCGATGGATACACGCATTTTCATTCCTCCCGATAGCTGTCTGGGATAGCTATTTTCAAAACCAGATAGATTCACAGTGTTAATTGCTTCTTGAATTCTAGTCCTGACAGAACGTAGAGAGTGACCTTTAAGTTTGAGCGGTAGGTAAACATTATCTACGACATTAGCCCAGGGCATGAGAGCTGGATCTTGAAAAACAAAGGCTAAATTTCGCTGTTCTTGCGGACACTGCCAATTTATAAATCCATCTGTGGAAGAACCTAACCCAGCTATAAGTCGCAATATGGTGCTTTTACCACAGCCTGACGGACCGACCAAACTGATAAATTCCCCTGCTCTTACCGTTAGATTAATGCCCTTAAGGGCGACCGTACCGTTTTGGTAAATTTTATCGACATTCTTGAGGGTTAAAAGGGAAGCCGACATACGAGCTGTTGTAAGACGTCTTCTTTAGATTAGTGGCTTGGGGGGGATCGTATCGCTATCTTTGCTACGCTGAAAAACGCTGCCAGCAAAGAATTATCCTCACAAACCTTCGAACATCCTATGACTAGAATGCTTTGCGGTAGTTTCATATCTTTACCAGAGGCGGTAGGCATGGCTATTGGGAAAGCTATACTGATGGTCAGCAGTGGGAAATAGCTGCCAGACTATTTTTTCCCTGACGGTATACCGAGTGCCATGGAAATAATGGGTATCCTGCCTGAGTACTGAGTGTAAAAAAATAGATTGTCAATCTAACAGGCTAAAGAATTAGTGATGGCTTATGCAGCGTTGGACTCATAAAAAACCTGATCGGACATCGAGATTTGCCAAAAAGGCACATGTATAGAACATTGGTTAACCTGGGCAAACCTCCATTAAGGTATTTAGCAGCAATCCCACTGGTGGTGATGGGGATTGCCCCCATGGCGCTAGCTCAAGTTACGTCCGATGCAACGACATCCACCCGTGTCACCCCATCTGGATTGACCTTCACTGTTGATGAAGGCAGACGGTTAGGCAATAATCTTTTCCATAGCTTTAATGAATTTTCAATCCCGACAGGGGGCGCAGTCATCTTTAACAACGCCACCGATCTTGACACTATTTTTAGCCGTGTGACGGGGCAGAACGTTTCAAATATAAATGGTCTAATTAGGGCAAATGGTGACGCTAACCTTTTTCTCCTCAATCCCAATGGAATTGTCTTTAATAACGATGCTGTTTTAGATATTGGTGGGTCTTTTCTAGCAACCACAGCTGAGCAGTTAACTTTTGCTGATGGCAGCGTATTTTCCACAGATATAGGACAGCCAACGTTGCTAACGATATCTGTTCCCAGGGGGCTACAATTCTCTCCGTCTAGTGGCAGTATTCAAGCGGCAGGAGAGGGCTCTAATATCACTCAGACCACTCAACTTAGCTCACTTACTCCCATCGTAAGGTTGCCTAGTTCATCTTCGTTAGAGGTTAATACTGGGCAATCATTGGCGTTGCTAGGAGGTGATATCACGCTGGATGGTAGTACGTTGTTAGCAGAGTCAGGTCAGATTGATCTGGGTGCTGTGGGGCAGGGAACGGTAGCCATCGATGTCACATCTTCTGGTTGGGATTTTGACTACGGCGAAGTGATCCAATTCGAAGATATTAACCTGCTTAATCAAGCCCTGATAGATGCGAGTCAATCGACGATATCCCCTGATAGCCTTCGGAGTGGCAGCATTAATCTAACTGGCCAAGATATTCGAGTAGAGAATGGTTCGGCGGCCATAATTCAAAATATTGGGCCGTTAGCTGGTGGAGATATTACAGTCAAGGCTGCTGGAACGCTATCAACTGTTGGGATAAATGCTAGGGGGGATGTTCTGAGTGGGTTTAGAAACACTACCCTTGCCAATGGTCCTGGAGGCAATATTTCTCTGCAAGTTGAGAACCTGATCATGGAAAATGGTGGGGTAATTTCAGTTGGAACCTACGGTGTGGCTGATGGAGGCGCTCTTTTTGTAGAGGTGAATGATACATTGGAAATTGCTGGATTCCCAAGCGTGCGGCCGGATTTAGTTAGCAATCTCATAACATTTACGTTGGGTATTGGTAATGCAGGAGACGTTTATATTAATACCCAACGGTTGCAGGTTGACCGGGGAGGCGCTCTGTCATCCGTTAGCTTTCGTAATCCAACCGTTGCAGACATTGGTAACAGTGGCTTACTGGTTGTTAGGGCGTCAGAGTTAGTGCAGGTATCAGGAGAGAACAGCATTACAAGAGTTCCTAGTAACTTGGCAACGGTCACCTTTAGTCGTGGCAATGCAGAGAATGTTTCAATTACCACGCCAAGAATATTAGTTCTGGATGGCGGGCGGATTGGAACTACCACGTTGGCAGAGGGTAATGCTGGGGATGTGGTGCTGTTTGCCAATCAAGATATTGAAGTGATCGGAATTGGAGAGAGTCAGTTTAATCCCAGTTTGATCGCGGCCAGTGCCGATATTCTCGATCCGTTGACTCGCTTTGTTTTTAATGTGCCCGATAGACCAACGGGTCAATCGGGCAGCTTGATCATCAATACCCCTAATTTGAATATTACCGATGGAGCCCAGGTGACGGTGCGCAACGTTGGTAGCGGCGATTCGGGCATTTTGCAGGTGATGGGCGATCGCGTGGTGATTGAGCGGGGCAGTGGCTTGACCGCATCGACGCAGTCTGGACTTGGGGGAAATCTTGAGTTGGATCTAGATTCTCTCTTATTTCTTAGTGAAAATAGCCGTGTGTCCAGTGAAGCCCAGGGTAGCGGTGATGGAGGCAATATTGATATTGTTGCTGCTGTTATTCTAGGGATTGGCAATAGCGATATTGTTGCTGCTGCCAACACGGGTAATGGAGGCAACATTAATATTGTTACTCAAGGCATTTTAGGTTTAGAATTTCGAGATCAGTTAACCCCTGAAAACGACATTACGGCCAGTTCCGAGCTAGGGGTGAGTGGGACTGTTGAAATCATTAACTTTGAGATCGAGCCAGAGTCAGGGCTGGTGGAGCTACCTACAGGTTTAGTCGATTCCAGCGACCAGATTACTCAAGGGTGTGTGTCGGGTGGCAGTCGGTTTGTAGCGACTGGCCGTGGGGGTATTCCGGTTAACCCAACTGGAATTATCAGTCGCGATCACACCTGGACCGATACCCGTGACCTCAGTTCTTTTCTCAACAATCCGCCTGTGGAAGTTTCGGCTGCTGTAGAGGATGAGAGCCTGAAAGAAGCAGCCGTCTGGTATACCAACGACGCTGGACACGTTGAACTGGCGGCAGTCGATGCAACTGCCTCGTCAAGAGCCAATGCCACCTGTGCGATCTCTGCCAGTAAACTATAGGATTTTGGGGTAAGGGTGAATCTTTCTTCTAGGGGAGTAGCTTTGGTGAGATCGCATCACTCCTTTGCTATTCTAAAAACCACATGAGTGTAAAGTGCTTCTATCCCTTGCTTTATCTTAATAAGAAAGTAATTGGGGCGTTAGGTCTAAAGCTAAGAAACTATACGTAAAATGGCCTGTGAAAATGTGCAATAGACTATTAGCCCGGCAGCTTGGTTTTCTAAGCACAGTTGGAGTTTTAGCGTACGCTCTCCCCAGCTATAGTCAGAGTGTAGTCGCCGATGGCACGGTAGGGACCACCATTACAAACAGTGACCCCTACATTGTCACCGGAGGTCATCAGCAAGTGACGACCCTGTTCCATAGTTTTCAAGAGTTTTCACCTGACGCAGCTGATGTTTTATTTCAGTTAGATGGTACCCAGAGTGCTGTCGATGTTGTCATTAGCCGGGTGACAGGTACTAATGCTTCCTTGGTGGATGGGCAGTTGCAGCTAGTAGGTGGTAACGCGCCTGATTTGTTTTTGCTTAACCCCAATGGCATTACGTTTGGTGCTAACGCAAGTTTATTATTACCGGGCTCTTTTTTCGCCAGTACGGCAGAACAGATTGTATTTGAAGATGACCTGGTTTTTAGCGTGAACTCATTGAACCAAAGTGCTCCATTGTTAACGGTTAGTAGGCCAATAGGGTTACGATTTGGCGCGACTGCCAATAGCATTATAGTTAATCAAAGCGACCTGGAAGTTGATGTCGGTCAGTCCCTGGGGTTTTTAGGCGGCGATCTTCAATTTATTAGTAGTAGTTTGAATGCAGAGGCAGGTTATTTGGTGCTAGGCAGTGTGGCACCAGGTAGTCAAGTGGGTTTAGATCCTTCAACGTTGCTGTTGGATTATACAAATACAACAGATTTTCGAGATATTACATTAACCCAAAATACAGAAGCTGACGTTAGCGGTGATGGGGGTGGTCGTTTTCAATTTCAGGGTCGAACTCTGCAGATTTTAGAAAATTCTAACGTAGAGGCATCGAATACTGGTCCTATAGATGGCGGTACTGTCAGTCTTCGAGCATCTGAGCGGATAGACATTGTTGGGACAGGAGATTTTGGCACTTATATCTTTGTTAATGCCATCGACACAGGACAAGGTAATCAGTTGCTGATTGAAACTGAACAGTTGAGTATTCGCGATGCTGCCTTTGTTTCCACCGATAACTTTGGCCAGGGGGCAAGTGGTGGCCTAATGATTAATGCTAATCGCTTTTCAGTGGTGGGTAATCCAGATGGCAATGCTCAACCCACCATTGTGCGCTCCAGCAGCTTTGGACCAGGGCAAGGAGGAGATCTGTGGGTGACAGCAGAACAGCTGATTGTTCAAAATTCAGGGCAAATATTCACTGATGCTTTTGGCAGCGGTGCTGGGGGCAATATGATTCTCAATGTGGGCAAATTATCATTACAAAATGGTGCTCAAGTTGGTCCCGCAACTTTTGGTGAGGGAGATTCAGGTAATTTGATAGTCACTGCGAAAGAGGCAGTGGAGATTATTGGATTTAATACCTTCTCGGCAGGAGCCTTTTCCAGTGGATTGTTTGCCACTGCTGAACCTGGTTCAACTGGAAATGCAGGCAATATTAGTATCGTTACCCCTCGCTTAAGCGTTCTACAGGGGGGTAAAGTTGCAGTAAATACCGTTGGAGCCGGAGATGGTGGGGCCATCACTATCCGCGCTGGGGAGATAGAAGTAGCAGATCCAGTGGTGGACTTTACTGGGGCAGTAAGTGGTTTAGTTGCTAACGTTATTGAGGATTCGCCTGGTAGTGGTGGTTCGTTAGATATTGAAGCCGATCGCTTAAGGGTCTATAACGGCGGGCAAATTACGGCCTCTACGGATGGAGTTGGCAATGCGGGCACTGTAGAGATTCGCGCGGATGAAATTGACGTCTCGGGACAATCGAGGGATGGTCTATTTCGCAGTGGTATTATGTCTGGGTCGAAGACGAGTGCCGACGCGGGTTCGGTTAATCTGACAGGTAACCAAATTACAATTCGTGACGGGGCGGGAGTATCGGTCAACAGTCTTGATGGTGGTGCTGCAGGCAACTTAAACATTTCCGCCGAGAGACTTTTCCTTAACGATGGAACGCTTCAGGCTAAGGTGACTGGCGGTAATGAAGGCAATCTCGACATCACAGCAACTGAAGTGATTTTTATGCGTCAGAATAGTCAAGTTGTGACCAGTGCTACTGGCATGGCCACAGGTGGCAACATTACCCTAACAGCACCAGTAATCGTTGGCCTAGAAAACAGTGACATTGTTGCTAATGCGGTTTTTGGGAGTGGAGGTAGCATCGACATTACCACCCGAGGATTAATTGGATTGGTGTTTCGTGAGCAGCTTACCCCTGAGAGTGATATTGTGGCTGGCTCTCAGTTCGGTCTTAGTGGAACTGTTCAAATTGACAACTTTGAAATTGAGCCCGCATCAGGACTGGTAGAACTGCCGACAGGGTTTGTGGACTCCAGCGACCAGATTACTCAAGGGTGTGTGTCAGCTGGCAGTCGGTTTGTGGCGACTGGCCGTGGGGGTATACCGGTTAACCCAGCTGGGATTATCAGTCGAGATCGCACCTGGACAGATACCCGTGACCTCAGTTCTTTCCTCCATAATTCCCACACTGACCACACTGAATTTTCTCCTGTTTTATTGGAGACACGTGTGAATGAAGCCAATAATTGGTATACCAATGCACTCGGGCAGGTTGAGTTAGTGGCTGACAATGCATCACTTCCATCGCTGGTCAGATCGACCTGCGCTGTTTCTTCAACACATCTCAACTAAGATTGTGAACAGCTCAAACGCTTACGGAAACATATTCACGTTTATGCTGGCAGGGGGCATTCTACTTGAAATCATTGATAGCGGGTTGATTGCTATTGCATAGAGCAAGGGGCAGATTATGACGCGTTGGACTTGCCAGTTCAAAAGGCTGCGTTTATTGGGAATAGGTTTAATGGGATTTCTGGTGGCGATTGCGATCGCAATTGGGATGAATCCCCTACCCGTTCCAGCCGCTGCTGAGATATCAGTTTTGCCCCAGACCACGTTAGAAAGTGATCCTCTAACAGCCGGACGCAATTATTACCATATGGGCCAGTTTGCCAATGCAATTGAACAGTGGCAGACTGCAGCCCAACAGGCCTCCCAACAAGGCGATTTAGCCCGTCAGGTGATGAGCTGGAATGGCATCGCGTCTGCCCAGCAAGCGCTCAATGATTGGGATCTGGCCCAGCAATCGATTGAAAATAGTCGAAGGTTACTGGAAGATAGCTCAGCAGAACCCATTCTCTGGGCTCAAACGCTTAATACAGAAGCTAGTCTAGCCCTTAGCCATAGTGGTCAAGCTCAAACCGCACTGACGCTCTGGCAACGTTCTGAAAACTACTATCGTCAAGCTGGTGACCCCCAGGGGGTTTTAGGCACACAAATTAATCAGACCCAAGCCTTGCAGACCCTTGGGTTTTACCAACAGGCAAAGCAACAGTTGCAAACGATTACTCAACAGCTTAATGCTATGCCTGACGACGAGCTAAAAGTTGCCGCTCTACGCAGTTTAGGGCAAACATTACAGCTAATCGGCTCCCCCCTGGAAAGTTACAACGTTTTGGCCCAAAGTCTTGAGATTGCCCGCAACTTAGAGACGGCTCAATCTGAACTCAGCTCCATCTTCTTGACGATTGGTAGATTGGCTATCAGGGTGGAATCCCCAAAAAAGGCACTAGAGTACTTTCAAGCTGCAGAGGACGCTGCCCTGACTTCTCTCGATCAGCTCCAAGCTCGTTTAGATCAGCTCTCCGCCTATATTGATCTTGAGGATACAGCTGCAGTTTCTCTAGTAGTCAAGCAAATAGAAAAGCAGCTCGCCACATTACCTGCCAGTCGTACAACCGTATACGGGACGGTTAGCCTGGCTCATCATCTGTCTCGGTTACCCGCCAATCATCAGCCCTTATCCACTACCAAAATCAATCAACTATTGGGGAATGGAGTAAAGGCCGCAAAAGCACTACAGGATAAGCGAGCAGAAGCCTATTCTCTTTATCAGTTAGGTCAACTATATAGCCAGAATCAGCAACTGACTGATGCCCTTACACTGACTCAAAAATCTCTTTCCCTGGCTGAGACGATTCAATCAGAAGATATTATTTCTCAATCAGCGTGGCAGCTAGGACAGCTATTAAAGCAACAGGGAGACTTGCCAGACTCTATTCAGGCCTATACAAAGGCTGTAGATGCACTCCAGCTTCTGCGGGGAGATTTGTTAGCAATCAATCAAGACATTCAATTTTCCTATCGAGAACAAGTAGAGCCTGTTTATCGCCAACTTATTTCATTGCTCCTATTGGAAGGCAGTCAAGCCTCCTTAGAAAAGGCCCGAATGGTTCTAGAAGATCTCCAGATCGCTGAATTAGATAATTTTTTTCAGGAAGCTTGTGCAGATGTAGAAAGTAACAGGGTTGATCAAATTGATCCAAATGCTACGGTCATCTATGCCATTATCCTTGATGACCGCCTGGCAGTAATCTATTCCCAACCCGGTCAATCGCTACAGGCTTACGAAACCAGCATTGAATATGCCCAACTTAATGCCACACTGCGCTCATTTTTGGCTAACCTGCATCCATCTAACGATCGTCAAACTCAATTGGGCTATGCGCAAACCCTATACAACTGGTTAATTCGTCCAGCAGAAGATGCTGGTATGTTGAAGCCAGATCAAACCCTGGTATTTGTGTTAGATGGTCTGCTGCGCAACTTACCCATGGCGGCTCTCCACGATGGCCAGCAGTATCTGATTGAGAAATATGCCGTTGCCCTATCGCCTGGGCTACAGCTATTACCGGCCAAGGCTTTAGATAATCAAGATACAAAGGCAATTGTGGCTGGCATCAGTCAAGCTCGTGATCGTTTTAGTGCATTACCTGCGGTTAAAGAAGAGGTGATCAATATCGGCCAGCTATTCCCGTCATCTAAGCTACTAGATCACCAATTTACACGTAAGGCTTTGCGTGAAAGCTTGGCCGATCGCCAGGTCAACGTGTTGCACTTAGCGAGTCACGGCCAGTTTAGCTCTGACTTTAGCCAGACCTTTTTTCTTACCTGGGATGGGTCTATCAATATCAATGAGTTGTCAGAACTGTTGCAACGCCGGGAAATTGATCGCAGTGAGGTAATTGATCTATTGACTCTCAGTGCCTGTGAAACTGCGACGGGAGACGATCGAGCTACCCTGGGCCTAGCTGGACTGGCGGTACGTTCAGGAGCTCGATCAACATTAGCAACACTTTGGTCTGTTAAAGATAAAGTCGCTAAGGAACTGATGACTGATGTTTATAAAAACTTAGGACAATCCGAAATGACTAAGGCCGAAGCTCTACGGCAGGCACAGCTAGAGCTGTTAAACAACGAAGACTTTTCCGATCCCTTCTATTGGTCACCTTATGTCCTCATTGGTAACTGGCTCTAAGTACATTCTGTTAACCAATGAGCAATAGTTTGCGTAAATTTACGCAGACTATGCCTAATAGATTTATTAGAGTTTTTCAGCAAATATGCGTAAAAGTCAATAAAACATTAGAGAAAGGTGCTATGCAAACGTTTTTTACTGTTACGCTCGAAAGAGCATCGAGTCGTCTAAAGATATAAGCACATACTTTCTCATTAAGAATAGTAAAAAGTGCCCTAGATGGCAGTGGCGTAACCTTGTCAGTGATTAGGCTCCTGATCAGGAGTTCATTGCCATGGACGTTGCTAACTGGAAATTGTTAGTTTGGTAGCAGTTATTGTTGGTTCATCTGTCAGCTTGTCCCCCATTCTTTGGTCCCTTATAACTTTCGCTAGGGTTGAGGCCAGTTACTATGAAATACGGCTTTTCGACTAATCTAGTCAGGCTTGCATGTTATGCATCAGGGGTTTGGTTAGCCACTGGCATATCATGTATGGCAGTGACGTTTACTCCTCCGGACGACAATACAGCTCCCACCCAAGGTGACAGCGGGGCATCGCGAGGAAGTTTTAGATTTATTCCACCATCTAATAGTGCGACGTTTTTGGGCGCAGTTGGAGATAGGTCTCGCCTGGGTTTTATTCCACCGCCCAATAATGCGACACCTTATCAGACAGCCAGCGGTGCATCCAGAGATGGAGAACTCGATGATAATGTATTGCTACTATTTTCTGGGGAAGGCGAGGCGGCCGATATGCCACCAGCTAATGCTGTGCCCATGATGGCAGTAACCCCACCAAATCTTTACGGTTTGACAATTTCAGCACGCCCAACAATTATGGCGTACTTGCCTCAAACTAAGGCGCATACTGCTATTTTTAGTCTCAAAAATGAGAGACAAGCCGTTGTCTACAGTGAAACTGTTTCTCTAGATGGCGCTGATGGCATATTGGCGATTAGTTTGCCAGATGATGCTCCGGAACTATCAGTGGGCGAGTATTATCAATGGTTTGTGACATTGCAAACAGAAGACTACATTACACCGGGTAGTCCCTATGTGGATGCTTGGATTAAGCGAGTTGATGTGGCTACGATTATGGCACACCTTCCTGAGCAGGATGGCTTAGCTAAGGCTGAAGTGCTGGCCAGGAATGGTATTTGGTATGATGCAGCTGAGCAGCTTGCTAATTTGCAACTAGAGCCTCAAACGCAGAATGACACCCTAGGTAGCTGGGCTGAGTTTCTTACATCAGTTGGGTTGGATGAATTATCAGATCGTTCTTTTCTTTAATTGTTCTACATATATTAGAGATGAACGGCAAATATTAGTACGACTTGATGAACAGTATGTTGGGATTATTCCCTACTGATTTAGACTAAATTGCTTAAGCACCCTATAGTTCCGAATTACTTAGGTATCCTATAGTTCTGGCATAGAGTGTGATTTTGACAAGCGAAGTAGTCATTACGTGTTTTTAGTTGCTCTGAAACAGTTTTTTCGACAAGCTAAACCGATTTGGCCTGTAGCACCCAGCATGGCCGCTACTGTTATCGTTTCGAATACGTTCGGTCTGTTCAATCTCTTAGAATGGTCTGTACGCGATGAATTTAGTCGTCACAGCTTGTTCACATCAACAGATGAACAAGTGGTGGTGGTAACTGTGGATGAGCCAGATATTCAGCAGTTGGGAAATTGGCCGATTACTGATAAAACCCTGGCCCAAGCACTGGTTACTATTCGAGATCAACAGCCTCGGGTAATTGGGTTAGATCTTTATCGAGATTTGCCAGAGGAACCAGGATACGAAGCATTACTAGAAGTTTTTGAGACGACTCCTCAACTTATTGGTGTGGAAAAGGTAGTACCTCCGCAGGTGGAACCACCGCCAATATTGGCAGAGGCCGGTCAAGTAGCGGTGGCGGATGTGTTGCCGGACGAAGATCAAACAATTCGGCGTATTTTAATTGTTGCTGAAGACAAACGGACGTCTGTTATTAAAACTGGGCTAGGTACTCAGGTTGCGCTTAACTATTTAGAGAAAGACGGTATCACGCTTGAATCTGTAAATCCTGACCGGAAACAGTTTCGACTTGGGCAGGCCAATTTTTTTCCAATGGTGCGACGAGCCGCAGGCTATCCTCGTAGCGATCTTGGAGGCTATCAAATTTTAATGGGATGGCAGGGTCCTAGTCATCAATATCGGCAAATTTCCCTTACGGATGTGCTGGCCGGTAAGATTCCTAAGGATTTGATGCGTGATCGCATTGTCTACATTGGCTCAATTGCGGCCAGTACCAAGGACTTTTTTGGCACTCCCTATAGCGGCGGCTTTAGACCCTCAGACGCCCGCATGGCAGGGGTGCTTGTGCATGCTAATACCACCAGCTATCTATTAAACAGCGCCCTGGGGGAGCGGCCTTTATTGCAGGGTTGGACATGGGAGTATCAATGGTTATGGATTATCCTATGGACCTTACTGGGGACGATGGGCAATTGGTCTTTAGAAATTTACAACCATCAAGAAAATCGCCAGCGACGATGGTTTTTGATGCCTAGTTTTGTTACAGGTACTGGCATTTTGTTATTGCTGGGGGGAGGTTATGCCAGCTTTTTATTGGGGTGGGTCATCCCGGTCATGCCCCCAATGGCTGCATTAGTGGGAAGTGCCATCATCACCACCAGTTACTTTAAAAATCATCGCTTAAAACTCACCAATCAGCAGCTAGAATTTTCTAACCAACAACTTTTAGACTACACACTTACCCTAGAGACAAAAGTACAAAACCGGACGCAAGAGCTGGCTCAAGCTAAACAGGTTGCCGACAGCGCCAATCAGGCCAAAAGCGAGTTTTTAGCTAATATGAGCCATGAGTTACGCACCCCCCTCAATGGCATTTTGGGCTACACCCAAATTTTGCAGAACTCACGGACGTTGACAGACGGGGAACACAATAAAATTTCGATTATTCATCAATGTGGGCATCACTTGCTTACCCTCATTAACGATATTTTAGATCTAGCTAAAATCGAAGCGCGTAAGCTGGAGCTGTTTCCTAAAGATATCTATCTGGAGACATTTTTGGCTAATATCGTCGAGATGTGCCAGATCCGAGCTCGTGCAAAGGACATTTCCTTTACGCTGGACCTTGACCATCCACTGCCTCAGATCGTGAGGATTGATGAAAAACGATTTCGCCAGGTGTTGCTCAACTTAATTGGCAATGCCATCAAATTTACCGATCAAGGCAGCGTTACCTTCAGAGCAAAACAGTTAGATAGTCCACCCGCTAATAACCAGCCACGCCAATATTGTCATTTGCGTCTATCGGTCGAAGATACGGGGGCTGGCATCACACCAGACCAATTGGAACGGATTTTCAAGCCATTTGAACAGGTGGGTAATCGTCAGCAAAAGTCAGAAGGGACAGGTTTAGGACTGGCCATTAGCCAACAAATTGTCAATCTGATGGGTAGTCAGCTTCAGGTAAGTAGCATTCCTGGAAAAGGCAGTCGATTCTGGATGGATTTGACAATTCCTGTGTTGGCCTATGGTCATGAGTCTAATCCGATGGCTTCAAATAAAACCATTGTCGGCATTAAAGGCACTCCCCTCAGAATTTTGGTGATTGATGACAGTGCAGGAGATTCTAAACTACTGCTAGATTTTCTCACGTCCATAGGATTTCAAACCCAGGGTGCTAGCGATGGGATGTCAGGGTTAGAGCTGACCAAGCAACAGCACCCTGATTTGATCATTACTGACCTGGTGATGCCAAACTTAGATGGCATCAAATTTCTGCAGCAGTTACGTCAGATAAAAGAGATTAAAAACACCCCTACAATTGTTATCAGTGCCAGTGTTTTTGAAGCTGATCGCCAACAAAGTTTAGCTGCTGGAGCCAATGTTTTTCTACCCAAACCCATTGACTTAAACGCCTTAACAGAAGCGTTGCAAACGCTACTCAACCTGGAGTGGCTATATGATGAACATAATTCTAACCGGATTAAGAAAGAAACATATCACTCAACCCTGGTGGAGGCTAATACACCGGTTTTAATCCCTGATACTGTTTTAGATGAGCTCTATCACTTAGCAATGATGGGTAATATTCACGATATTGAAACTAAGCTAAACACTCTATTGGTGACGGATCCTCAATCACAACAGTTGGTGGATACCCTACAGACATTGGCTTCAAACTTCCAAATCACAGAAATCAAGCGCCTATTACAGGTTCACGTCTCATTAAAAAAATCCCTATGAATGTCTCCTCTGAGCAACGAGTTCGAATCTTGCTTGTGGACGACAAGCCCACAAACTTAAAGGTACTCTCCGATACCCTCAGAGGGCACGATTGGACAATGTTAGTGGCCACTGATGGGATATCGGCCATCGAACAGGCTCAGTATGCTCAGCCCAGCTTGATTTTACTCGATATCATGATGCCGGGTATTGATGGTTTCGAGACCTGTCAACGGCTCAAAGCCAACGATAAAACCCAGGCGATACCGATTATTTTTATGACCGCCCTAACCGATGCTGAATACAAGGTGCGGGGACTAGAAATGGGAGCTGTCGATTACATCACCAAACCCTTTCAGCAAAAAGAAGTGGTTGCTCGGGTCAAATTACATTTACGTCTCACATTTTTGACCCAGGCATTGGAACAGAAGAATCAACAGCTAACTCAAGAAATCACCGAAAAAACAGCTGCTGAATCTCAACTGCAGCAATTAACCCAAGATCTTGAGCATCGAGTTGAGCAACGTACAGCTGAACTATCAAAATCCCTGGAGCAGCTACAGAGGGCTCAGGTACAGTTAGTACAAAGTGAGAAAATGTCGGCGTTGGGTAATCTGGTGGCAGGAGTAGCCCACGAACTCAATAACCCCATTAGCTTTTTGCAGGGCAACCTAGAACCGCTCAAAGACTACATAGACGATCTTTTCGACCTGATAACGCTATATCAAAAAACATTTCCTGAACCAGGTGACCCCATTGACAATAAAATTGCAGATATAGAGTTGGACTTTTTACAACAAGATCTGGCCAAAATTGTATTGTCCTGGGCCACTGGAATAGAGCGAATTAACAACATTAGCAATAGTTTGAGAACGTTTTCCCGCGCTGATCAAGAACATAAGGTGTTGTTCGATGTGCACGATGGCCTCAACAGTACCTTGCTAATTTTAAAGCATCGTCTCAAGGCCAATGAAAACCGGCCAGAAATCCAGGTACAAAAGCAGTATCAATCGATTCCTGAGATTGAGTGTTTTGCAGGACAGCTCAATCAGGTGTTTATGAATCTGTTGGCCAATGCCATCGATACCCTGGACGACATTAGTACCCCATTGAGTTTTGACACCCTTAAAACTCGACCTAATGTGATTACCGTCAGTACCAGCCTGGCTCCAGAGAAGGACAGCATCTTAATTCAGATCGAAGATAATGGCGCGGGTATCGATCAGACGATCCAGACCCGCATCTTTGACCATTTATTCACCACAAAAGAGGTGGGTCGGGGAACAGGTCTGGGGCTGACTATTGTTCGACAAATTGTAGTGGGCAAACACGGTGGCTCCGTGAATGTGACCTCTACTCCTGGTCAGGGTGCATGCTTTACGCTAATGCTACC
>JBCCJR010000028.1:0-23217 GCA_039045805.1 Cyanobacteria bacterium P01_C01_bin.118 | reverse complement strand
TCTCGCTTTTGTTGCCAATGGTTAATGGCCTGTTGCTGCCATGAAGACTGCTGATTCTTTTCTGATACGGCATAGTCAACATAGGCGGGCAGTTCAGTAGCTTCTGTTAAGGCGTCCGACTGCCTGTAATAGTCCTGTAATCGTCGGTAGAGCAGCGATACTGACCAATTATCGGTGATTAGATGATGCTGATTAAAATACCAAATAAACTGATCTGACTCTAGTTTTAGTAGGGCAGAGTCAAATAAACAATTCTCTAAATTTAAGGGATATGTAGACCGCTCATGCATCCAAGTCTGAGATGCAGTGTGGGGATCTGTTTCTGTAGAAAAATCTATAAACGGCAGGTCATAGTCCAACTCTGGTGCTACACGCTGTTGCGGCACACCGTCTGCCTCCGTAATTATCAAACGGAGAATATCACAGCACTTGATCAAGGTTTGAAAGGCGTGTCGAAAATGCCCCGGATCAATCTCTCCCTGAATGGTGAAGCTAAACACCATGTTATACAGGGGAGTGTTTGGATTTAGCTTTTGCCCTAACCACAGCAAAAGCTGGCCCGTTGTCAAATTTGACTGTGACGATAGAGTCTCAATTTGCTGGTTGATGGGGTTGGATTTATCAGCCATGACCTGCCTTCCCCGTCAGATATTCATCCATGGCTTCAACGGTACGAAAATTCTGGATGGTGATGTCCTCCAGGGGGACCCTGATGGCAAAGGTTTCTTCAATAAACGCCACCAGCTGCATCATCCCTAATGAGTCGATAATCTCACCCACCAGGAGATCATCGTCGGCGTCCACCTGCATGCGACCATTGAGTAGTACATCGCTGATGTATGTCTGGATTACCCGCTGATAGTTGCGGCTGGGTTGCGGCTGGGTAGGAATTGGCTGGGTGGTTGTCATGGAGCTTCTCCTATTACTAAAGGGTTGAGACTTTTTGAGTTTCTGCAGTCTGCAGCCGGTTGATTGCCTGGTTCTGCAACGTGCGACGGTCGATTTTGCCACTGGTGGTGCGGGGGAAAGACTGCGCGATCGCAACTCTGTCCGGCACCGCATATGCGGGTAGTCGTTCCCCCACCTGTAGCTTTAGATCGGCCTCCATCACCGTGGCATCCGGCTTCAAGATTACCGCCGCCTCAATCTGATGACTGCCCCCCTCCAGGGGCACCCCATAGGCCGCTGCTTCTTCCACCTGGGGATGGGCTACCAGGGCTGCTTCCACCTCATCCAGCTCCACCCGATAACCCCGCGTCTTAATCTGTCGGTCTTTGCGCCCTACAAACTGATAGTTACCATCCGGTAGCTGCTGCACCAAATCCCCAGTCCGGTAAAACACTGCTAGTTGATTAGCAATTTCTGTTGTGTAAAAGGCCGGCTCATTCAGATCTGGACGTTGCCAGTAGCCCGTCATCATGGTGGGGGTTCTCACCAACAGTTCTCCCACATCGCCTGAAAAGACCGGCTGGTCCGCGTCGTCCACCACCAGTTCCTCTGCATTTGCCCAGATTTTACCAATGGGTGCAACGTCATCTGGTATCGGTTCTCCGACTGCCAGCGGTGGCACATGATAGTAGCTACACTGGTTGATCTCCGCCGGGCCATACACATTACTAAAGCGCGCCTGGGGCAATCGTTCCATCAGACCATACATATACTTGGCGGGATAGGGCTCTCCCCCAAACAATACCCAGCGCAGCGAACTCAGGTCTCTCTTTTCTAGGGCTCCCCGCAGCAACAGCTGGATCAGCGCAAACGGAACAGAATACCAGATGGTCAAGGCTTCATCCTGGGCCAGCTGGGAAAGACTGGCGGGCATTTTGGTATAGGCTTCAGGAATAATCACCGTTGTTGCCCCCACCAGCGGCCCTGAGAAATAGTCCAAAGTGGACATATCAAAATGCAGTGGAGAGTGATTCCCTAAACGGTCTTCATGGGTTAAGCCGTAGGTGTCCGCCGCCATCCGTGCATAGTTTAGACCGCTGCGGTGGGTGTGCATAATCCCCTTGGGCGTTCCCGTAGACCCGGAGGTGTACATGATGTAGGCAAGATCCTGCTCCATCAGCCGCACTGATGGTGACACATCACTGGGGAGAATATTTGCCCAATCGCAACGGTCTACGATTCCTTTCAGTTCGAAGCCATCTGGTAATCCGATGACGCACTGCAGGGGCTGTTGTAGGGGCGCACCGTCGGAGGCCCCAAGAGTTGCCTCTAACAATTCCGGCATCCGCATCCGTTTGGATTTTTGCGTGATCAGATGACGAATATTGCAGTGGTTGATGGCATAGGCCGTGCGGGCAATGGGGGCGGCTGAATCCAAGGGAACATAGGCCGCCCCCGCTTTCCAGATACCATAGAGTGCGATCGCACTTTCCAAACTCTTACTCAAATAAATTCCCACTCGGTCTCCCCGCTGTACCCCCATGGCAATCAGGATATGGGCCAGACCATTGGCCCGTCGCAACAGTTCAACATAGGTCAAACTCTTCCCGTCACAGCGAAAAGCATCCCGGTCAGGAAACTGCTCGGCAGAGCGATCCAAAATTTGAGACAACAGATACATCATTGCCACCCCCTACAGCCCCAACGAACGGGCAATAATATTGCGCTGAATATCGGAGGTGCCGGCATAAATCACCCCACCAATGGCATCCCGCAGATCGCGCTCCACCTCGTGTTCTGTGAGATAGCCATTGCCGCCATGGATCCGCACTGCGTCCAGCCCCGAAGCTACAAAACATTCACTCAAATACAGCTTTAACAGCGCCGCCTCTAACATGGCCGGTTCTCCTCGCTGCTTTAGCCAAGCCACTTTATAGAGCAATAATCTCGCTGTCTCCAACCGCAGCTTCATGTCCGCCACCCGGTTTGACACTGACTGAAACTTACCGATGGGCTGACCATACTGTTCACGAGATTTTGCATACTCAATCGTTTTTTCTAGCTGTCGCTCCATGGTGCCTAATTCACTGGCCAGGTTAAAACAGCGGTCGTATTCCAATGAGTTATGGGAAAAACTAAAGCCCGCTCCCTCAGGCCCTAAGCGGTCTTCCTCGGGAACAAAACAATCTTCAAAGAAAATCTCCCCAAAGGGGACTGTGCGCAGACCCATTTTGTCTTTGACTGGCCCGGCTGAAAATCCTTTAGCGGTGCGTTCCACCAGAAATGCGGTCACTCCCCACTTACCCAGGCCAGGATCAATGGTGGCAAACACCAGGGCTAAATCACATATGGGGGCACAGGTGACAAATTTCTTGCTGCCGTTGAGCACATAGCCACCGTCACACTTTTTAGCATGGGTCTTAAGGCTATATACATCGGACCCTGCATTGGGTTCAGACAAGGCATGGACACCGATCCACTCACCATTACATAGCTTTGGTAGATACCGTTGCTTTTGCTCCGGTGTACCAAACTGATGTAGCAAAATCTGCACTGTCCACATCTGGGCATTTAATCCCAGGGTGAGCCCATTATCTTCACAGCCATAGCCCAACGCTTCCATAGCCAGTACGGCCGTCATAATGTCCAGCCCGGGAGAACCACTGTACTCCTCGGGCATACACATACCCTGAATGCCAAACTCAGCGCATTTTTTCCAGTTTTCCCAGGAAAATTTACCGTGATAGTCGCGCTCGATCATGTCGCCATTGAGATTCTCTTGCGCAAAGTCAATGACGCGTTGTTTAAATGCTAGTTGTTCGTCTGACCAGGAGAAGTCCATTGTTGGTAAGGAGGCAGAGGGCAGGGGAGGGGAGAAGGAGAGGGAGGTAGGGGGAGAGGGGGCTATAGGACGAAGCTGTAGGGATTTTTGGCTTCGGTGGTGGCGCTTTCTAGTTCGACCGGGGTGCCGATGTCTAGTTCGGTGGCATAGGCTAAGAGCATATTCATGGCAACCTGATCTTCTAGAGCAAAACCGGTGGAATCAAAGACTGTAAACTGTTGCTGATAGTGACGATACTGGTCTGGATGTTTAACTACTGCCGATAGCTCAGCACCAATTTTCTTGAGATCTTTGAGCTGTTGGCACTCCCCTTCGCGGATGGCCTGATCGCGAAAGTCGGGACAGACAAAACTGCGTTCCAAAAGACTTAGGGGTACCTCAAATTTTCCAGGGAAATCAGCTCCGATGGCATTGACGTGTAACCCTGGTTTTAGGTCTTGATCAGCAAATACGGGACCCTCATTCACATCCACCGAGGTGGCGGTACACAGAATATCAGCGGCAGCAACAATGTCAGCAATCTCGGCAGGGCAAATGTCTAGCTGGTCTAATCCTAAACAGGCAATCCGTTCTGAAAATGAGTGAATGACGGTCGGATCGCTGTCAAAAATAAGCACCTGCTTGAGGTCAAAACAGCGGCTTAAACCGTGGAGCTGGGTAATGGCTTGGGCCCCTGCACCGATCAGGCCGAGGATCTGGCTATGGGGAGAGGCCAGATGCTGGGTTGCGATCGCAGATGCTGCCCCCGTCCGCAGCGCTGTCAAAAACGTCCCATCCATCACAGCGGTCAAATGCCCCGACACCGGATCATAGGCAGAAACCGTAGAAAGCACCGTTGGCAAATTATATAAACTCGGATTTTTAGGGTGATACCCCACCGCCTTGACTATAATCTGTTGATGCTTTTCAAATAGCGGCATCCACTCCACTAACCCCACCTGGGGCTGGTTATAGCTAAATCCTGTACGCACAGGTACTACGGTTTGCCCAGGATCAAACTGTTGAAACGCCTGGGTAAGTCGAGCAATCGTCTCATCCATCAGAGTGTCTAACCCCACATGTTCAACAATCTGACGGATATCCTCAACGGAAAGCACCAGGGTCTGCAACCGTGATGCAGATGCTACCACAGGAATAGCCGAACTAGTTTTTGCTAAAGAAACCATGGGAAACTATTTTGATAAATTGCTGCTAGTCACGACATTGTTTAATCGCAGCCCACAAAAAAATCCCATGTAGGGCAAAGTGGCTGTTTTGAGAAAAACTTACTGTCACTAGGCGGGATTCTCCCCTAAAACAGACTTTCTAGTATTGGTAAAAAGCGAATATTGACATCAAACGCGTACTCAATAAACCAATAAAGCGACATCGCCCCCAAACCTAAAGCACAGATTTTAATCATAAAACCTGAATAGAATCGCCATTTTCGCAGTAAATACAGCACAGGAAATATCACTGCAATAATTGCCAGCTGGCCAATTTCCACCCCTAGATTAAATCCAAACAGAGACAACAACGCATTCTGGTTTGTCACCCCCAGCTCAGCTAGAACATCAGCAAAGCCAAATCCATGGAACAGACCAAAGAGAAAAATGATTAGCCATGACCAGCCCCGAAAAATAGGATAAAAGATGTCCAGCACCGCTAATCCAATAGATGCTGAAATAACCGAATCCACTAGCCTGGGAGCCACCTGCACAATCTGAAACGTAGCCAAACACAGGGTAATGCTATGGGCAATAGTAAACGCTGTAGCAATTTTGAGAATATAAACAAACACTGTGGAAATTTTATCCACAGGTTGCCATATTGAATCTTTCTGTCGCTTCAAAACTGACGGCAGCAGCAAGGCTACTAGAAAGAAAATATGATCAATTCCTTGGATAAAGTGTAAAATCCCAAGAAAAACAATGGCAGAAAATCCTCGCCATAGTCCACCTAATGTCAGATCCAGGGTATGGGTTTGACCCGGCTTCTGAAAGACCACTAGAGGATTAGCCTCGTTTTGAAATGTTCCTGTCCGCCAATTTTCTTCTATCAGCACCATATTTGTGTGCTGCGGCAGCTGTTCCAAAATCACGTCATAGGTTACATCAATGCTCTCTGGTAACTCCTGAAGTCCTTTCAGGTCATACTCTAGCAACAGAAACTGAGCAAATGTCGTGTTTAGGAACCGATAATCTCGGTAGGCTAGATCGCACGTTTCTGGCGCACAATCCAGCGTTACGTTTTTATCTACATAGGTTTTAATAGTCTCCAGATGGGGAACTACATCCTCCATCTGTACTTTTTCATCAATAGACCAGCCCAGCTCAAGTACATCATTTAACTCTTTAACCGGCATTTCTACCCGAGCCGAAATGGTATCCTCTCTTATCTGGAAATAGATATAGCTCTGCCCCAAGCCATGAGCCACTGCCTTTGGTGCTAAAGACGAGCTAAAAACACATAACAAACAAGTAAAAGCAGCCAGCAAAAATCTGGCAAACCTATAGTGTATCAGCTTACTAAACATGACTCAGTAAGGTCACAAAGTGCCCCCTCTAGCATACTAATGAAATGTGAGAAATAACTAAATGTTGCCTTCAGGCTACCCTATTCGAAGTCCCCAATTATTTATTAATAGGATGCTTTTATCAGTTCATATTTGTCAAACAGGAGACCATTTAAGGTCGATATACTGATTTAGCCCAGATTAAAAACACTGTCATAGCTTAAAGCGTTTACTACCACTAATACGATTCAATCCAAAGACCAGTTTTAAAGCTTGGATAAACTCTATTTAAAGAAAATATAAAGGCGATTTCCTTTTATTCATTAGAACTATATCAACACTAAAAAAAGAAAATGATGACTAAAGAAAGTCTCTTTTGTAATGCATACAACATACGTTAATGAAGCTCTATGCATTAGATTTCTAGTTTAACCAACGTCAAAGCATCAAGGCATGGGGCTAAGGACCTAGTTTTACTGTAGGTCTTTAGGCTTATTGTTTGGCGCACATAGGTCTATTGGCTCACTAAAATCACAATGCGCCGTATCGATAAACCGCGCAATGATTTTTCATGAACTTGAACGATGATAGTAATTC
The DNA here is from genome assembly GCA_039045805.1 of Cyanobacteria bacterium P01_C01_bin.118. Classification (GTDB taxonomy): domain Bacteria; phylum Cyanobacteriota; class Cyanobacteriia; order Phormidesmidales; family Phormidesmidaceae; genus Leptothoe. The sequence goes on along the minus strand of JBCCJR010000028.1, from coordinate 16,396 downwards.
TGTCTAAACGTCTTCTGCGCGGCAGTGCCCCTCACCAACATGGCCCAAACCTTTGTAGATGTCAGCCAGCTGAAGTTTCTCTACCTTGGTAAGCTTTGTCTCCAGGTCTTCAGGTGTTAGATTAACGACGCCATCCTGTGCTAAAGCTGCAAACGGATCAAAACCCAGTGCTCCTCGATTTATTATCTCGTCCGCAGATGTATCGATATCACCAAAAAGATGATCGATGTGAAAGGTGGTTTCCACATCGGCTGTTCCCTCTGGCTCCAGAATCCCTTTACGCTGATCACCGACAAAATCGCCGCAGAAAAATTCTAACGACGGATTCATAGTAATTTCAAACGGGATCGTTTCACCATCACGGGTTGCCGTACCTATTAGCACTAATGATGGTTCGTTTTCTGAAAACAGCTTCCACGATATGGCATTGTAGCGACCTGCTGGTGTTTCTAACTGTTTTACCAGGATGGGAGCCGCATTTTCGTCGCCCTCAGCTAGATCTACCTTGTCTGATTCTGTCAGCAAGACATTGGTCTCAGCCGCAATTTCTACGTCTGTATCCGGATTGAAGGGGGGCTCTGACTGGTAAGCAACAACATCCTGAATGTTGGCATAAACATGGTCAAACTCAATTTGCCAACCATCCTTACTGGTAAATCCCTGCCGGATAAAGTCCTCGCCGTTGGCACGTAGCTCCAGGGTGCCAACCTCCGCATTGGGCGACTGAGTACAGGCACCTAATAATAATGGGATAACAACTACGCTCAAAGACCAAGTCCTGTTCATAATCTTCTCCTAAAACAGTTATCTAATTGCAACTCTGTCCCTTATATACTTTAGTACGGTCGAATAGACTCTGTCGGATTTAAACTTTCGAATTAAGGTTCGTTTAGTATATAGAATATGCCTTTTTTGAGGGGATATTTGAGAAGGCTGATTACTATAGGCTTGCATCTATCATAAGTATGTAGGGTGCGGACCTTTCCAAAGGATTGAAGGCTTGTCCAACCCTGTTTGGGAACGCACCTTTTCAAGAGCCTCTTGGGAAAAACTGGCTATCGGCGAATTATTTATTGAAACATCTCTGGTTCTATAGCCATATTCCTAACTGCTCATCACTCCGACAAGTTCTCTCGTAAAATCTGTTCCTGCTGTCGCACAGCGGCCAGTAGCTCGGCATTTTGAATAATCATGCCTACCTGGTTGTTAAAAATATAAAGACATTTTTGATCACTGTGATCAAAGCTGGTGCGATACAGCTCTGGCACAGGCTGGTCATGTACCAGTGGTAGTTCAGGGTAGTGCCCGATTCTCTTTTTATTGATTAGCTGGGTTACTCCCATCAGTTCGCCATCCTGGTTCAAAATTGGCATACAGAGCAAACTACAGGTGCGATAGCCGCTGTTGGCATCTGTTGTCTGAGATCGTTCAGAGGCAGGATGATTGTACAGGTCAAAGGGAATGTTAAGGGGCTGACGGGTTTTGGCAACTTTTCCGGCAAAACCTTCGCCTATTTTGAGCCGGATTTCTTGTACCTGGCCATTGTCAAATTGAATGCGACTCCATAGTTCGTTGCGATCGCAATCCAACAACCACAGCGTTCCTCGATCTGCCCCCATCAGGTCCTTAGCCGCATCGATAATGCGAGCCAAAATCTCCTCCGGCTCTGTTGTACCCAAATCACAGGACCGTAATGCCGCCATCAGCGTAGCCGCCACCCGCTGCCCTCGAGAATTCTTGTGGTACGAAAAGAAACTTTCTAAAATCACCTGAATTGCGGCAGAATTAGCATTGACTATCTCAATATCAGTGGCCGTAAACCCCTGACGGTCAATCCGTTCCGCCAGGGATAAATCTGGATGTAGATAGGGTAATAACTTATTAAGCAACTGCACCACGGCGATTAATTTTCCCTGATGATTGATCAGGGGCAGCGATAGCAGCGTGTAGGTACGATACCCCGTCTGCCGATCCTGCTGTTGCGCAAATGTGGACCGAGGATCGTCATAAAAATCATAGGGAATATTGATCATCCGTCGCTGGGCCGCCACCTCTCCCACAATGCCTTGATTAATTGGCACCCGAATTTCTAGAGGATTAACCTCGGTATCAGATTCTGCCACTATGGACCAAAATTCTTGCCGGTCCGCATCAAACAAAAAGATGGTGGTGCGGTCTGCCCCCAGGGACTGTCCTAACCTCAGAGTAATTGACCGTAGGGTGGTATCTAAAATCTCATCAAACCCTTGTTTATCCATCACCTGGTCTAGTAGGGCCAGGGTTTTACTCACCACATTGCGGGGATAGGTGGACTGGCGTTCTAGCTCGGCAAAGTGTTGCACATTTTGCAACGCAATTCCCACCTGGTTATTAAACACCTCCATATGTTTTTGACTGGCGCTATCAAAGCTGGCCTGAAAACAGGTGGGAGCCTGGGGCCAGGTGCTAGGGTCATAGGGCAAAAAATCTCCCTGGCGACGTTTGTTGATCAGCTGGGTCACCCCGAGCAGTTGACCATTGCGCGATCGCACCGGCATACACAACATACTACAGGTGCGATATCCCGTCTTTTGATCCGTCAGCTTAGAGACATGAGACTGTGGATCATCATATAGATCAAACCCAATATTCAGTGGTTCACCGGTTTCAGCCACCATCCCGGCGTAGCCCTGACCAATGGGAACACGAATTTCCTTTACCCCTCCGGTTTCAAAAGGAATATTGGACCACAGTTCCTGAGTCTCGTGATCCACCAGCCAGAGGGTAACCCGATCCGCATTCATCAATCCCTTAGCCGCATCGATCACCCGGCCAATAATCTCATCGGGTTTGAGACTACTTTGAGAAACCGAGGCCGTGGCCTCCGTCAGGGCCTCTGACGTTTGCAACCGCTGAGTAAGACGATAACAATAGTGACATTGTTCTAAAATCCGTTGAATGGGTTCACCATAATCCTTTAGCTGTACCCGATCGTCCTGGGTAAACCCCAGGGGATCGATGCGCTCTGCCAGCGGGGCTTCAGGATTATGGGACAGCTTGAGTTTGTTGACTAAATGCACAAAAGCCACCAGGTTTCCCTGACTGCTGGGTAATGAGAAAAACAGATCGTTATGGATCGGGTAGTCCTCCGAACGATTTGCCGACGCCCGGATAAACTGCTGAAACTCCGTTAGTTGCCCCGTATTCGCCCCATTGGTCAAAATCCGAATGGTGGGATATTTTGTATCACTGCTGTTGGCCTCAATGGACCATAGTTCATTGCGTTCTGGATCAATAAAAAAGATGGTGGTGCGATCGGCACTGAGCAACACACTCATTTTGAGGGTAATATCGCTCAAAATCTCATTGAGGATATAGTCAAACCCCTTGCCCTCCATAACGTTCAGCATTGACAACAGTTTTTTCTCCTGTTTCGAGACAGTTTTCATAAACTCCTCGTAAACGTTAGATAGCACCCGCTGCACCCACTGATTGTTAAACACAGTGGCATAGATGCGGTTATAGACCCGCAGCTGTTCTCCTCGCTTTACCACCAGCCCCGCTAACTGCAGCTCCAGCTGTTCTCCGCTGTCATCGGCTGACACATCTCCATCCTTGAGGATACGCTCATACAGCTGCAGCAGCGGTCCCGTTCGTTTTTCAATATTGAGTAAGCGATCGCGAATTGTCTTTAAATGGGGTGGCTCATCCTGAGCTTCCCAATTATCCAAAATGCGACTTTCCACCACCCCTTCCACATAGCGCTGTTCTGCCCCCGCTTGAATTGCCTCAGTCCGACTCGCCTGACACAGCTTTTGGGTGAGCAGCGGCTGTCCCCCCGTCCAGTCCAGGATGCAGCGCAGCAGTACCTCCGGACAGTCAGCATTGACCAACCCCGTTGCCAGGGTGCGGGCCTCTTGAAACGTAAACCCGTGCAGGTCAATGGCTCGCCCCACATTAAACGGTGTACAGTACTTATCCGTAATCAGGTCAGATGGAGTGGTTACTCCCAACAGTGCAAAGGTCAAATGCCCCGAATCTAGACAGGAGCGAATACAGGCAAAAAAGTCGTCCGTCTCAAACGGCAGCCGCCGCATACTGTCAATCTCATCGATAAAGATAACAATCGGCTGGGTCACATGGTTCAGCAGGATCTGCTCAATAAACTCAGTCAGCACCTTTACCGGAGACAGATAGTCATACTCCTTTAACCAGTGCCGCAGCTTCACCGGCAACCCAAAGCTTGTCACCAGTCGCCGCATAATCCCGGCATACCACTGCTGAGCCGTAATATCCTTACTACCAATTTTATTTAAGTCAATGGCGGCGCAGGCCACCCCATCCTGTTGCAAACGATGAAATGTCCGCACCCGCAGGCTGGTTTTACCCATTTGGCGAGAGTTAAACACATAGCAAAGCTCTTCTGCCTTTAGTGCCTGGTACAACGCCTCATCCGCCTCTCGCACAATATAGCTGGGCGCATCCAGGGGTAAATGCCCCCCCACCTTATATTTCATTACTTTTTTCCAACAAACTGGCCTCCCTTATGATCTGAGTTCGGAATTCGGAGTACTCTGCGAGAAGAGCAAAGCTCTACGGAATTCGGAATTCTATCTTTCTGCCTTCCGCCTTCCGCCTTCCGCCTTCCAAGCTGATACCCTAAATGCGATCGCTAAAGTACTGCCGATACAGCTCAAAGCTGGGCACCACCCCGTTCCCCTTCAGTTTCACCAAACCCAAGCTATGGAGCTTAAACCCATGGGCCGAATCTAGAGAAACCGGCGTTTGGCTGGCCAACACCTGACTAAAGGCCGCCGCCAAGACAGAATCACGATTTAAATTCCACAGATGTCGACGTAAATGATCTCCATAAATCCCCGACTCTGTGGGCGCACTTTGAAGCAACTGGTCCCAGGTCAGCTCCCCCTGGACAATGTGATAAAACGCAAATCGCACCAGATAGGGATGCCCCCCTATGAGCATCATCAGCTGTTCGATTTGGTCTGGACTCCAGTGCAACCCATGGCGATGGGCCAGATCACTCACCTGGTCATAATTAAATTCCTTGAGCTCAATGGGTAACCCCACATTAAACGGAGACTGGTTAATATCCAGGGGAATATAGCCCTCGGTGGAATGCACCACCACCAGCCGCAGTTTTTCCCAAAGTCCGCTGACGCCATAGCCCGCCTCCTCATACCAGGCCCGCAGCAACCCAAAAAAGTCATCCACAATATCGGTGTACTGAAAAACCCGGTCCACCTCATCCATGCCCAACACCAGGGGGGTGGCAATTTCTGGCAACAGATAATCCTCAAAGTAGGCGGTACAGTTATCCTTACTGCCATAGGCATCGGTCCAAAAGTCATCTAACCGAGGGGGGACATTTAACCGCCGAGCCACTCGAAAACAAAGCCAGCGCAATAGCTGCTCCAGACTGTTAAAAATTTCTCGATCAGCATGCTGAAAACTCAACGGAATCGTCTGATATCCTTGCTCCCGGCCTTTACTCAAAATTCTCGCCATCAGAGATGTTTTACCCATCTGCCGGGGAGCCTTAATGCGAATCAAAGCCCCAGGCTTTAGAATCTCGTCATAGCACTGACTATCCTGGGGCTGCCGCTCCACATAAAACGCTGAGGCCAGCCGAACCTGTCCCCTGGGAAGTTCTGGTTCAGCCACCGGAGACGGAGGCAGCGTTGTACGCGGGGTGTCTATCTCAGCATTTACCAAACAGTTATCTACTGTTTTGATAGACGGCTTTTGAGGGAAACGGCCTGTTTGAAGTAGTTGTAAAAGATCCCGACAGAGTCCCTTTTCGTCCCCAAGGTTAGTCCAAATGTACTGCTGTGCCTGCCCTAGATAGTTACGGAGAGCATGGTTTAACGTAAACGGGGTATCGGTTTGCAGCTTTAGAACCAGCAGTCCAGGATTTTGCTCGTAATTATTAAAATGCTGCTCCCAGATGCGTTGCAACAGCTCAATCACCAGTTCGCTCATGGCCATTTGAGCCGACAGCAATAGGACAAAATAATGACATCTCGTCAGGCCAGTCTCTAGACGGTTAACCCAGCTGCCACCAGTGTTAGACACCGCATCTAGATTGGTCAAAAACGGATATCCCAACGGATGAATCCCTCGGCCTATGGCCTCCGCCAGCTGAGCATCAGGCTCGCGATAGATGATTGTAATTTGCTTCTGTTGCTTAAATATTCGTTCAATCGCGCCCTTAAAGCGTTTTTTAGTAATTTTTTCGCCTAAAGCATCAGAAACCTTTTTCCAGAGCTTATATCCAACGGATTTCTCAATATAATCAGGCTTAAAGGGATATATTTCTTCATATGTTTTGCCTTCCCAGGAGCCAAGAAAGACTTTTCGTTCCAAATCATTAAGATGTTTTGCAGTTTTAGTATGGATCAAGCGGTCAACAAATTCTAAAGCTGCCTCGGCATCTATCGTAAAACTGTTGCTGGACATGGGTGTGACGAATCATGGGGATTGTGAGTCTCAGGGTTGGAAGATGCACACATTCACAAATTAACCTTGCTATTTATTTAGGTGCAAAGCTAAAGTTGAGGTTTATAGAGCTTTAATGAGGTTTAATGAGGTTCTAATGAAGCTGAGGCATAATGGGTCGTCCTACCCTCAGTAGATTTTCTCTAGGTCGTGAGCTTTTCTGGTTCCCATTCCAGGCCATAGCTCAGATACTAAGGCAACAGGGTGCGCTTAGACGATGATGCAAGTTTGTCATTAGGAGTAAAGAGTTTGGGTTAAGTTGATAGGTATACCCTACCCATAACCTGTAGCGTCTTTTCAGCAAACACCGATAGCTGTCCTAGCTATCGATAAACTCCACAGCTTCATCGCATAACGCTTGTTTGGCTTATGTTTCCAAGGAGAAAAAGCGATGCCTCCAGCTTTTCTGATATTTTTTCCCTTCATCTTGCTACAGCGGCTTTGTAAAAGTGCCGTAGCAAAACCTGGTGACTCAACCCAACCCGTCATTCAAAGGGTAATTAAAAGTAATCAAAAGGGTAATAACCATTATCGATAGTCAAGATGATGAGAGTATTATTCGTAATAAGAAACATTAATACCTGAAGGGTCAACCTTTGCCTTAATCACAGTCCAGCGTCAACGAAAATCACTGTGCTATATCCTGCCATCACAATGAAGCAATCTTGTGTAAATCAGCTGCACGAGAAATATATTCAAATGCTGGGTAAACCCTTGGGGTATCTGAAGTCCCACACTGACCCGGCATTCCAGCCTGACTATGGTGTTTTGTTAAGTGCCTTTGCCGCTCAGGTTCTAGATAAGCTGAGTGCCAGTACAGCCCTGTATCATAATGTAGAACATACGATCCTTGTCTGTTTAGTGGGACAGGAAATTTTGCATGGCAAGCATTTGCAGGAGGGTAATGTGACCTGCGAAGACTGGCTAAACTTTATGGTGTCGCTGCTCTGCCACGATATTGGCTATGTGGGTGGTGTTTGTCGAGATGATGATGTATCTCAGCGACGCTATGTACGGGGGTTGGATGAAAAAGCGATCGCAGCCACCTATGATCCACAGACGGCCTGGGTGACCCTGGCACCAGGAACAACGGATGCCAGTCTGGCCCCTTACCATGTGGATCGCAGTAAGCTATTTGTACAGGAAAATTTTAGCTGCTATCAGGTTTTAGACCTGGAAGCAATTCAGCGAAATATTGGATTTACCCTATTTCCAGTGCCAGATGATCCTGAGTATCATGTGACCCATAATTATCCTGGCCTCACCCGAGCAGCGGACCTGATTGGTCAGCTTAGCGACCCGAGCTATTTACAAAAAACGGTAGCGCTATTTTATGAGTTTGAGGAGCTGGGTAAAAATCAGGAGCTGGGCTATCGCAGTCCTGAAGATATGCAGCTAGGCTTTCCTAAGTTTTATCGCTCTCAGGTTTATCAGTATATTCAGCCTGCATTGGCCTATTTACAAGCGACACCATTGGGACAACAAATTGTCGAGAACTTAGAGGCCAATGTGGATGCAGTAAGGGATAGTGAGCCAGCCCTGTTAGGGTAGGGTTGTTTGTTGAAAAAACTGTTGGTCAAAAATGCGAAAAATTCAGATTGCGGCTAGTCGTAAAACGCGAATTAGCGACATCAAACGAGAATTTAGTAAAGTTGGTAAAATTATTGACTAAACTGCAAGGGGGGGAGATTTTTATGCATTTTGACACAACTCACCGACAGACCAGAATTTAACTGATGGCTGCCATATTCAATCACTTCAAAGCCATGCTGTTTATAAAAGAGTTCAGCATTGAGAGAACTGTCTACCCGTAATTGAGATAGATGGGCTGCGATCGCAACCTCTTCTAAAGTCATTAATAGTTGCCCCCCAATTCCTTGCCGACCATAGTCTGGATGCACATAAACTCCTTGAATTTCACCCTGATTGTGGATAAAACCAAAGCCGACAATTAGATCATTCACCTTAGCGACCACCATATGGTGATTAGGGTTTTCAATCCAATGTTGTTTTATGCGTTGAATCCGCTTCTCATCTGTTGGATTATGTGACCAAGCCTCAATGACCTCTTGGGAATAGGACGATGCAGCCGTTTGACGAATGGCTGCATAATGAATTGCAAGAATTGCCTTGGCATCGTCAGAATCAGCGGGTTCGATAGAAATGGGATGATTCATGATTTACCAAATTAGCGCTCTCACGGACTTTATCTGCGTTTACTCAGCTGTCCTAAGCAAGCAAAATCACTTAAATTCCACTTTTGGATGTATGTGTCTTTCATGTAGCCTCTCTTCAACTTAAATATTTTCGGAATTTATCAGTCGCTTGCTCCTAAGCTTGTCGCTTGAGTAACCTACGAATTAACCGATAAACGCCACGGCTCAGGTCTAGTAAGACTAGGGGAATGCGAATTCTCAGGGGTGCAAGAAAGGGGCGATACACCCAATAGTAAAATTTCTTTAGGTCATCCCAGGCTGAGCCAGACCCCTCTCGCAAAAAGTCTGAAATATCCACAACTAATCCCCGCCCTTCTTGCATCATGACATTTTTGCCATGGACATCATGGGGCCGCAAGCCCTGGCTGCGAGCATAGTCCAGGGCTTGATCAATATCTAAAATCACCTGTTTAGAAATACGTCGCCCCTGGTGTAAACAGTTGTACAGAGTGATGCCCCTAAGCCGTTTTAGGATTAAAAAATTGTCTTGGGCGTAGAAACATTGAGAGAATGCTGGGTGCTGGCCAATTCTGCGATAAACTTCGGTTTCATGCTCAAACCCAGGACGACCGGGGGCATAAATCTTGACGACTAAATCGGGGTAGTCAGGATGGGCGAATACCGCTGCATAGTTGCCGGTTCCCAGCAGCTGCCACGGTGCAGGAATATGTTGCACCTCAATCGGGTCGTGGGGTCTAATGCTCTTTAAGCTAGCCTGAGGCCGTAGCTCATGCTCAATCATTGTCACCAGAGGTTCAATCGACTTGGAGAGCCGCCTGTTATCCAGAGCAGAACCGCTGGTGGAATAATCAGCTCTGTCATATAAGAACATCTTTGTGTGATGATTATGCATGGTTATTATGAGCGGATTGCTATAAGTACTTTGCCGCCATTATATAAGCCATGTTCTAGGGGCGGAGCAGATTGGTTGATCCCATACTGTAAATAGTGAGAATAGATAAAACTCTCTGAAGGTTCTGAGAGACACTACCTATCCCTTCAGTGCTGAAAATTGTCTTGAGTAGCGGGTTTGAATCCCTTGATGTGTTGCTAGCAAGACAGGCGACTTATTGGAATCGAGACATTCTTTTTCCCAACGACTATCGCCTCTATAATTCTTGCAGCAGCCACTGGTGGCGCTCAGGTATTTGCTAGGTTGGATTAATTACTGGCATTGCCATTTGGATGGGTGCATCGTTCTGGTTTGATCTCTATGGATTACTCTCCAATTTGAAAGATGACACCCAGGTACTCTCGGTATCCACAGATTTTGTCACCGGCGACATCAAAGGAAATAGCCGCCTGATTCTCATAGGGGTGGCCTAACATTAATCCCTGAGACTGCACCTCAAACAGAACCGTATTCTCACTGCTCAACGTTCGTTCTAAGTTTAAGGTAAGTCCTTCTGGAAAAACATTTGCGACGGTTGCAAAAAAGGCTTCAGCCTGATCCTTGCTAGAATTTAACCCTTTGAAGGGACCAGCAGGAAACCAAAAGGTAAAATCATCACTCAGGCAGGCTAAAAAGCGAGACCATTCCCCCGTGGCTAAACCATGGGAAAAGTCTTGGAAAGCAGCTTGTGCTACATGAATGGTTTCAGAGCTGGCGGATGTCATTAAACCGATACCTCATAACCCGACTGTGGCCAGGATATCAACGTCTTAGGTTTCTGCATGCTGTCGTAAAGGTTTATAACTGTAGTCTTTCTGAATTACGAGGAGCTGTCAGAGAGAAGTCTTTCGTTGTAAAAACTCAAAAAGTAGACTTTATGTCTCAATATTGAGCCAAAATCTAAACAATTCAAATTAAATCAAAAAGTTTAGGAAATATCTGAAAAACTTCCTGCTGTGTGACTTCACTAATGAATAAATATATTAAATTCCCTCTTTAGGTAAAACTATGCTGGAGCAACTAAGAGTTTTCTTGCAAACTCGCATTAGCATGCCAAAGGTAGTCTTTTTCGTTTCGGTCAGTATTGCTGTTTTAATTACATCATACGGTTTTATCTCAGGTACATTTGCACAATCGGGACCTACTTGTGCAATTTGCAATGATGTTGTGAGTCAGGTAGAGTGTAGCTTTCTAGAAGAAGGGCTTGGAGATCCAAACCCTTCCTATAAATACATAGCTGGGAAAATATATTTCGATTGTCCAAATATATACAACAAATGTAATCCCACTAATTAATGCTTCAATGATCACACGGTTTAATCCTCTTTGAAGATACCCAGCCAGTTTGTCCTGAAGCAGTTTTCACATGAACCCAATCAAAATTGTCAGTGACTGATGATTTTGAAAAATCGTCTGTAAATTCAATTTTAGTGTTTTCTGGAACTTTTTCTCCAGTTGGTGGGCCATCTATTAAACTATGTAACTTTCCACCTTCTAGACAGTTTCCACTTAATGATGTCTTATTAAAGTCTGTAGACTCATCTTGAACTACGGTACTTTCAGGTGATTGAAAATTGCTATTTCGGGAATTCACTACAAGATAAACAGCAATTGATCCACTAATAGCAATAATAGTAACTGTCGGCAAAACAACAGATGACCAGCTGAAGCTTCGTAAAAAGTTAAGAAATTTTGTTTCCAAACTTTTGATTCTAGTTTTAGATGAATTGGTCGACTCAGCAGTGGACATTAGGCTCTCATAATAATTTACTTCTGTAGATCTATTTTTTAGAGGTTTGGATTCAATATCTGAGATAGATGCCAATTCTAAAGACTGAAGAATTCTTTGTTCAATCCATTCAATGTCTTCAGTACTGAGGTTTAAACTTTTTCGTAGATACTGCAAATTATTGCGTTGCTTACCACTGAGAGCATATCCGTCCTCAATTGCTGCCCGAAAATGGCGCTCATAAGTGCGTAGGCTGCGTTTGTGCTCACGGTACGGCTTTAAGACTTCAGCCATGATCGTTTCAGCATATTGTGGTGAAAGTTCTAGTGCTCGACTTTTAGCATCTAAGGCGGTTAAAAGTACATCGGGAATATCTCCATGAATGTCAGGGATTTGCCCTTGCTGAGCCAAACGTTCAACTTCTCTTCGAAACTGCGCTGCCGGATCTGCATTTGGGGCTTGAGCCAGGAAAATTTTGAAGCCTTCTCGGCTTACGTAAATTTCTGGCTTCATAGCAACCATAGATTCCTGTACCTTCTGCTTAGCATAAGTATGTAAATCTTCTGCTGAAATTGCACCGTCTTCATCGCAGTCGGCGGCTCCTGTTTCCAGACCTTCAATCAAGTAACGTGTATAAACTGACAGATCAGAACCTTTCTGCTCAAATGAATATTGAGTTGATGTAGATGATGTAAGAACAGCTCTGCCTTCACCACCTAATTGCTTTTGAATGTCAACTACATCCATCAAATTTTTAGCAGTCATTCCTTTGGCAAATGCACCACTATAGCAACAATCTAAAATAACAACCTTTCGTCTTGATCGGCTGTCTTCCATAAAATCATGAACGGCATTTGCAGATACTGCTGTTGAGCGTATTAAACCCTGATCATTTTTTTGTGTATCACAGCTGGCAAAGTAAAACCTGTTGTTATCATCTGTGACACCATGTCCAGAAAAATACAGGAGTACTAGATCGTCTCTAGTACACGTTGAAAATAAAGTTTCGATTGCAATCCGCATATCCTGTGAGGATGGATTATACAGTGATTGCACATTGTCAAATCTTCCTATCTCATGGTGCTCGAGCACACGTTGCATTTCTCGAATATCTTGTTCTGCCGCAGGCAAAGAATTTAACCCTGGCAGATATTCACTGACTCCGATCAGTAAAGCTATCTTTACCATTTTGGGTTACCTAAGCGTTTACAAAATCTTGTGCTGCTTTAATAGCAGCTTCTAACTCTTCCTTGCTGTAAGCAGTAACTTTGAGCTTTTTACCATTTGCATCAACTTCCATTTCGATAGGCTTACCACTGAGGCGATTTCCTAGAAATCCCATTAAATTTTGACAATTCTCTATGCTTACTTCAGCAGTAAGTAACCCTACTAAAAAACCACCAACTGATTTAGCTCCTTCAGGAGGGTTAGGATCATAAACCCGGCTAGCAGAGTCAACTTCATCCATCCCTTTCAATTGCGTTAGAAGTCTTTCAACTTCTCTATCACGCTCTTCAGCATCTAAGTCAGGATCCTTAAAGTTTATGGCAAGCTCAAAGTATTGATTTCGCATGATGCACCCTGAAAGTTAATGTTCAGATACACACTAAACTGTGTATTACAGATAGATCTTCAAGGACATTCATGGCGTTACATAAACTCAGAAATAAAGATGTCTTAAGATGCACAAAACAACATCTCTAAACTAATGATTTCATTAAGTTTAGCAGCCTAGTTATCCCCATAGCTCTCTCTACCTAAGAATTATAAGTCTTCTACTGGGTGCAAGCATCAATATTAGCTACAGGCTAAGTAGTGCAAAGTAGTACAGTAGTAATCAAAGTCGTGGAATATTCATGACTCCACATTGTAAAAATAACGCTGTTCCCTTTTGCCGCTTTAGTTCCGGAACCGACCAATGTTCATTAATGGCCTGTTTTTCATAAAAATTCCGCTCCAGGTCGTCCTCAATTTTGAGAAGTTCAACATAGTGGGACCAGCTCAATTGGTCAGAAGGCTTCTGACCAATTGGATATCGAAGGTATAGCAATCGCATATAAACCAGGTTGCTACGGCTAAATCCCCGACCCAAACTGGCTTTCAAGTCTTGACTCAGGGTTTTAAGTAATTGCTGACCATAGTCTGACCTGGCAGCACCCCCTTGCTCAAATTCCACTATGTACTGCCCAATTTGCCAGTAAGTTTCCAGCAACTGAGTGTTCACCGCCTGCACTGCTCGAGTATTGCCCTGGCTATAAACCCTGGCAATTTGCCCTAGCAATTGTTGATAGTCATCGATTGGTCCCAGGGTCATCGCTACCGTGAAGTGCATCACCATGGCACATCTTACCCGAACCATTAAAACTCGTTAAAATTAATGGGCTGCCATGGGTCCTAATGAATGCCGCGAATTGTCCTGATTGCCGGGTTTGAAGCCTTTAACACACAGCTGTATCAGCAGGCGGCAGATATGGCCCAGCAGCGCTGTCCTGAATTGGACATTCGGGTATTTTGCGATCGCGACCTCACTACTCAACCCGACACCATAGCTGCCGCCCTAGACGGTGCCGACATCTTCTTCGCCAGCCTAATCTTCGACTACGACCAAGTCCTCTGGCTACGCGAACGAGCCCAGGCTATTCCCATTCGCCTGGTATTTGAGTCAGCGTTAGAGCTGATGGCGCTGACTCAGCTAGGCAAATTCGTCATCGGCGAAAAGCCTGGTAAGCAAGGCGGCGGCATGCCCAAGCCCGTCAAGTTTATCCTCAGCAAATTTGGCAGCGGCAAAGAAGAAGATAAGCTGGCCGGATACATTAGCTTTTTGAAAGTTGGGCCGAAGCTGCTGAAATATATTCCAGCTAAGAAAGTACAGGATCTGCGTAACTGGTTGATCATCTATGGTTACTGGAATGCAGGCGGTACCGAAAATGTGGCCTCAATGCTGTGGGTCCTGGCAGAGAAATATTTGGGACTGACTGTAGGAGAGATTCCAGCCGTAATTGAAACCCCCAATATTGGGTTGTTGCATCCCGATTATGACGGGTATTTTGAATCACCCAAGGCGTATGTGGAGTGGTATGAAGAGGAGAGAGGGGAAGGCAGGGGAGGAAAGCCTCGTGTGGGCATTCTGCTGTATCGCAAACACGTAATTACCCAACAGGCCTATATCCCCCAACTGATTCGCTACTTTGAGGAAGCGGGTCTGGTGCCAGTGCCCATTTTTATCAACGGGGTGGAAGGTCATGTGGCGGTGCGAGACCTGATGACCACTGGCTATGAACAGGCGCAGCGAGTCTCAGGTAATGTGGAATGTGCGTCTCTGTCAAAAGAAGCGGTGCAGGTGGATGCCATTGTCTCTACCATTGGTTTCCCCTTGGTGGGTGGTCCAGCGGGTTCGATGGAAGCGGGTCGTCAGGTGGCGGTGGCTAAAAAGATTCTTGGGGCCAAGAATGTGCCCTACTTTGTGGCGGCACCGCTGTTGATTCAAGATATTCACTCTTGGACCCGTCAAGGGGTGGGGGGACTGCAAAGTGTGGTGCTCTATGCTCTACCAGAACTGGATGGGGCCATTGATCCCATACCCCTCGGTGGTTTGGTGGGAGACCAGATTTACCTGGTGCCAGAACGGGTACGCAGGTTGACGGGACGGGTGAAACAGTGGATTGAGTTGAGGCGGAAGGAGCGGCGCGATCGCAAACTCGCCATTATTCTCTACGGATTTCCCCCCGGCTACGGAGCCACCGGTACCGCCGCATTGTTAAACGTACCCAAATCTCTCTTAGCCCTTTTACAGGCATTAAAAGCCCAGGGTTACCAAGTGGGAGAGTTACCTGAGGATGGTGAGGCCCTGATTGACTGGGTAAAAGCAGCAGATGATGAGAATCAGTGGCTGGCTAGAAGGGCTAGGGGAGAAAGGGAAGCAGGGGAGCAGGGGGAACTGCCTGAGCTTTCTGTTCCTGCAACAGTCAATGTGAGAACCCTGGAAAAATGGCTGGGATATTTGAAGACTTCGAAGATTGAAAAACAGTGGCAGTCCCTTACCCAAAGTGGCATAAAGACCGTTGGCGAAGACTTTCATGTAGGTGGTATTCAGCTGGGTAATGTGTGGATTGGGGTGCAGCCTCCCCTGGGATTAGCCGGAGACCCCATGCGGCTAATGTTTGAGCGAGATCTAACACCCCATCCCCAGTACGCGGCATTTTATACCTGGCTGCAGAAGGACTTTCAAGCAGATGCAGTACTCCATTTTGGTATGCATGGCACGATGGAATGGCTGCCGGGTTCTCCTTTGGGGAATACAGGCTATTCCTGGTCTGATATTCTGCTGGGCAATCTACCCCATCTGTACGTGTATGCTGCCAATAATCCGTCGGAGTCGATTCTGGCCAAGCGGCGGGGCTACGGAGTACTGGTGTCCCACAATGTGCCCCCCTATGGTCGGGCTGGCCTGTACAAAGAACTAATTACTCTGCGAGAACTCATTGCTGAATTTCGAGAAGATCCCCAGGCAAATCGAGTCTTGCAGGATGCTATTCTTACCAAGATTACAGATACTGGCCTGGCGGCAGACTGTCCTTTGGCAGAGCTTAAGACCCAGGGATTGGACTTTACCCCAGAAAACGCAAAGTTGTTTAGCAATGCGGTGCTCGACCAGTATTTTGTTGAACTTTATGAGTATTTGCAGGTACTAGAGAATCGATTGTTTTCCAGCGGTCTCCATGTATTGGGCCAGTCCCCTGACACGGAAGCGATCCGTAGTTATCTGGCCGCTTACTTTGGCGAGCGATTGTCCCCTGAGCTGGTGGACAAGATCGCCACCGATACTCTCCCGGGAAAAATGCCCATCGAGGTTCTAGCTAAGCGCTACCCAGCTAGTGAACCTCTGACACCCCTGCTATTAGAAGAGGCGACGACTATTCGCCAGGGACTGACCCAAACTACGGATGAGCTAACCAACCTATTACGAGGACTTAACGGAGAATATATCCCTCCAGCCCCTGGGGGGGATCTGTTGCGAGATGGTCCTGGGGCATTACCTACTGGTCGCAACATTCATGCCCTAGA
>JBCCJR010000027.1:0-24096 GCA_039045805.1 Cyanobacteria bacterium P01_C01_bin.118 | reverse complement strand
GACTGTGGCCCAGGATCGTCCACTGCAGGCCCTGGAGGAGATCAATGCTTTACAAAGTCAGGTTCCTGCTAGCGTGGGCCTCAAGCGTCAAGAGCTGTTGATTAAAGAAGGGCTGTTGCTACATCGTGGGTTCCAGCCTGTGTGGGAGCGCTACTAAATGGTGTTTATCCACCTATCGGTGGTTTTATAGACTCATTAGTGAAAACCGTTTGAATGATCAGAACCGTAGGTTTTTTTAGAGGCCTGCGGTTTTGTTATGGGGACTTTGGAAACGATCGACTATGAAAGTTTGATGTGACGCTCAAATGTTTCAGTACATCACCTCCTCAGTTGTAAAAAGCTGTGCCACGATGGACACATATTAAAAAAATTATTCATATTTAACGCCATTGAGGGTGGCTGCGGCTGCCTATGGGGTATGACAACCAGATATAGGAACGGGACTATGGTGTCGAGAGCGGTTTTTAGGTGGATGCGGCGTTGGGGCTGTTGGCTCCTACTGGGCGTCATGCTGAATATGACAGTTGCCGGTTGTTTGGCATCGGTGCGATCGCAAGCCGTCTATGACCTCCCCACCGAGTTACCCAACACTGTCAAAATTGCCGTCGGATCATCTCCCTTGAATCGTTCCTTTTTTGAAACCACCTGGGAGAACTATCGCGATCGCTTTATTCAAGCTGACGGTCGAGTCATTGACTGGGAGAATGACGACCAGCGCACCACCTCCGAAGGCCAGGCCTATGCCATGCTCCGTGCCGTCATCATTGATGACCCTGGCACATTTGATCAAGTTTTAAACTGGGGAGAAGACAACCTGGCCCGTCGGGAGGATGGCGTTCTCCTGGATCATCTTTGGGCCTGGAAGTGGGGGCCAGATGCATCCCCCGGAGATGCTAAAACCTGGGGGATTTTAGATCAAAATTTTGCTACTGATGCCGATATTGACGCGGCGACGGCCCTAATCATGGCCGCCCGTCGTTGGCAAAAGCCTGCCTATCTCAGGCTGGCGAAAATAAAGTTGGCGGATATTTGGGAGTTTTCCACGGCAGACATTGCCTTAAAGGACGATTTGTCTGGTCGCTATCTGTTGCCGGGACCCTTGGATGCATTTCACCCATCGTCTGATACGTGGTATCTCAATCCGTCCTACATAGCACCCTACGGGTTTCGTCTGTTTGCCCAAGTAGATCGTCGTCATGACTGGCTGGAGTTAGTCAACACCGGTTACCGAATGCTAGAGGCCAGTGCCCAACTGTCTGATTTGGGCCTACCCAGTGATTGGGTGTCATTACACAGCAGCATCCCTCACTATCGACCGTTGCCAGATAATCTTCCTATTAAAAGTGTCTACGGCTTTGATGCCTATCGAGTGTGGTGGCGAGTGGCACTAGATTTAATTTGGTTTGAGGCCGCACCAGCCGGCCACTATCTCAACGATCATCTTGCGGCTCTTTTGGACCTGTGGGAGGTGGCAGAGCAACTGCCAGCACAAATTGATTTGGCAGGAGATGCCATGGTTGACTATGGAGCTACTTCCCAGTACGCCATGGTATATCAGGCTGCTCGCCACCTTAATCAGGATCTAGCGGAGTCGATTCGAAAAAATAAACTAGCATTAACCACCCCCAGCGACTTTTGGGATGGAGATTCCGCTTACTACACCCAAAATCTTGCCTGGCTGGGGCTATATCCACCAGAATGGATTCCCAAATCATGGCTAAGCTCGGTCCGATAAAGCCTTGTACCCGTTTTTAGTTTTGAATTTTTGTTTTGGGGTAAACCGGCATCGACCCAGTCCTTTAGGTTGCCGTCATCTATAGGGGCTTTAACAACTCTACAGAGTCCTTCTTGTCAAAGGGCATCAACTGCACATTGACTAATTCTTCGCGGGAGGTAGGTAAATCCCTGCCAACAAAGTTGGGATGAATCGGTAACTGACGATGACCCCGATCAACCAGTACCGCTAAACGAATCAAATTAGGCCGACCGTAGTCAATTATGGCATTTAGGGCAGCTCGAATGGTCCGACCACTAAAAATTACGTCGTCCACTAGCACCACCGTTTTGCCCGTGAGATCGCAGGGCATTGCACTTTTAGCTGGGGTGCGAGTACCGATTCGATCTAGATCGTCTCGATAAAACGTAATGTCCAGCTCACCCACAGGCATCTGGATGCCTTCAAGGCGTTCCATTTGTTGGGCAATGGAATAGGCCAGAGGCACACCGCGGGTATGGATGCCAACCAGCACTAAGTCAGTCAGATGGTCGGTACGCTCGATAATTTCAGAGGCTAAACGATTTAACGTACGGCGGATCGCCTCTGCAGAAAGAATTTCAACTACCTGGTCAGCCATGGTTTAGGGCAAGAAATGCGACGATCCTCAGCTGGTAAAAAACAGCTGTTAAAACAGGGTCCCAGTCCAACCTGTAGTTCTCCATAGGGCCAGGACCATCTTTGATGTGGACAAAGTTTAACCCAATAGATGTAGTTAATTCACCATACCGAAGAGACAGCTTTTGCCAGGCCCTAAACCATAAAGTTATTGTCCTCTCCCTGAGCCGCTTGCCAGCTACGGGCATCGTAATACAGTTCTTCCAGGGAGATGCTGTAAAGGGACTCCCTGAGCTTTTCCTGTAGTCTTCGCCACAGGGTAAGGGTGACCCAGTCCTCGGCTTTTTCTGGTTTCGTGGGCTCCAGGGGGGTAATGGGTTCCCCCACAGCATCTAAAATTTGCCCTAGATAAATTTGATTAGGAGCTTTGGCAAGACGATAGCCTCCTCGAGAGCCTCGGACTGATTCGACTAATCCTGCTCGACGTAGTTGAATTAGCAGTTTTTCTAAATAAGGTGCTGGTAAATTTTGCCGTTTAGCAATCAGTTTTACGGGGGCTAAATGGGGTTGCAAACTGAGATCGAGCATCGCTTTTACACTGTATTGTCCACGAGTTGTAAGTTTCATGGTTGGTGCAGATACTCAACCGAGTTTTAGGTTTAGAAGCACGGTGAATCTAACTCCAGATCAATAGGATAAGCCGGGTAGAATCAGAGAAAAATTAACATAATAAGCCGTTGTAATGGTCAGGATCTAGATAATTTCCTGAGTAAATCAATAGGAAAATTAACTCTTAATGCAATTATCAAAAAATAAATTCCAACAGTGTGCACAAAAGTATTTTAATCATGTATGATTCTGCTCGTTATCTACGGATGGCTAGTAGATACTGTTTAAGTAATAGTGACAGATAAGGGGCATCGGAAATCTGATGCAGAGGCTGCAGATTTCTGAAGTAAAGGCTTCAGGTTTTTGAAGCAAGGGCCTTAAGAAATTAAGGTGAGAGCCTTAATTTCTTAAGGTGCAAGGTTTCAAGTTTTTGAAGCAATGTCTTAAGAATTTGAGGCCATGACTTCAGAAAATTTTGAGACTAGCCAGATGGGAGCATAACCCATGGATACCTTCTTAGATATCTATGGATTAGTTTTGGTTATTGCTGAGCTAGGAGACAAATTCTGGATGAGGTGTTGAGTAATTAATGGGTCTGTATCCACTTTAGGACTCTGGTTTTGTTAAAAAAAATGCTGAGCTTAGAGGGATACAGCTTAATCATCACAACAGGCAGAGGTATTTCTTAAAGCAGTAATGACAATTTTTCAAATGTGTTCATGTTAGAGATGTGGGTGAATGGCTAAACCGTCAAATTCAAATCCATTAACTGGTAAAACACTACTTAAGAAAGTTAAAGACTTAGAGCATCTCTCCAGGGAGGAAAAAGCTAAAGCCTGCGGCTATTACACGGTGACAAAGAACGATATTGTCCGGGTAAACATGATGAAATTTATGAATGCTCTTATTGATGCTGAAGGCATCCAATTAGATAGTATTCAAACGGGAAATGGTCGGGGCGGACGGAGTGCTAGCTATCGGATTACTGTGCAATCGAACGGCAATTTATTGATCGGTGCTGCCTATACAAAGCAAATGGGTTTAAAGCCCGGTGATGAGTTTGAAATTTCGTTGGGTCGTAAACATATTCGCTTAAAGCAACTTAATGTTGATGATAATGACGATGCTGATGAATAAGTAGAGTCGTTAAACCATGCTCAAGTTAAAATCCGTAGGCTTCTAAGGAAGAATTCCAGTTACGGACGTGGGCAAGGTTTATCATGTCATCGTTAGTTAGCTGAATTGTTAGCTTTAATTCAGAAAAATTATGGGGTTGCCAGTCGTTTTAGAGGTTGCCCTGGGGCTGATGTTTGTTTACATGGCCCTGGGGTTAATTGCTAGTGAAGTTCAAGAAATCATCAGCACCATGTTGCAATGGCGAGCTGAACATCTTAAGTATTCGATTGAACAGTTGCTGGCAGGTGGACAGTTAGCTGAGCGGCGGTCGGCTCGTCGGCTGGCCGATCAGATTTATAACAGTCCGATGGTCCGTGATTTGAATTATGAAGCTCAGGGGGTGATTGCTCGTTCAGCTCGCCAGATTCTTCATTTTGTGGGTCGTATCTATCGGTTGGTAACGCGTACCCGTAATGTGTTTGGAGCTCAAACCTCTGGTCCTTCTTATATTCCATCGGAAGCATTTGCAGCGACGCTATTGGAAACATTGCAGCTGGAAGGGGTGCAAAAACTGGTAGTAGAGTCTCGTCTCAAGCGATTGCTGCAGGAACGCATCATGCTGCCGTTGGGAGATACGCTGCATACGCTGCGGGCCTCCGTTGGTGACGGTGCCCTTTTAGATGTGGAGCTGCGCAATTTAGAGGCGTCCCTAGAAAAAATATTTGCTGATTATCGGGCGGGTCGAACGGGGCTGGCGCAGATTGCGGATCGGGTGCTGGCTGAATTGGATCACTTTTCTGACCTGGGGGCTCAGGTTTTACCCGAAAGCCATGGGACTACCCAGTCATTTGTTAGACGGTTGCAGTATTTGCGATCGCAGCTTGCCGGTGGCATGGATGCATCCGAGGGCTTGGTTCGTCAGCTACGGCCCACCCTAAAGGAGCTACTAGCACTGCTCTCTGAACGAGGTGAATCCCGCTCTAGCGATCTGACATATATCCGTCAAAGTCTCGACGGTAAGCTACCTGCCAAGTTCCAAGAAAGCCTACAGCTGCTGGCTGAGCGAGTGAACCTCAAGGCTCAAGGTGCAGAGGATCAGATCAAACTTTTCCAGGGGGAATTAGAGTCCTGGTATAACCGAGGAATGGACCGAGCCGGCGGAGTTTATCGGCGTAATTCAAAAATCGTCGCTATTTTAATTGGCGTAGTGATTGCCGCCATTGTCAATGCCGATACCTTCTACATTGCCAACCGTTTAACCGTGGATCAGGCGGTGCGCACCAGCGTTATCCAAACTGTGGAGCAGGTCTCTTTAGAAAGTATGTTGTCTGACGACACTACTAGCAGAAGTACCGACATCAATGCCCTACGGGAAGGGCTTCAATCCCTGGGCACTGCGGTTCAGACCACACTGTCAGACTATTCCCTACCCATTGGGCATTCTCCAAAATTACTCGCTACCCAGGCTGTACTTGAAGAAGAATGGCCATTTCCCATTCCTCGCCGCTGGTTTGGATGGTTAGTGACAGGCATTGCCGTTTCCATGGGGTCTAACTTTTGGTTTGGAGCTCTCCGACGAGTAATGTCGGTTCGAACATCCGGTGCTAAACCCGCGTCTGCATCATCAGCCCAATCTATTGAGCCTTAGGCAACCAAATCACAAATGCGGTACCGCTATTGCTCGTAGCACATAGCTCCTGGTGTAACGGCAGCGGTATCCAGGGAGGTTGATTTTCCTGCCACATCAGGGGACTAACCACGTCTATGGTCCCTCCCATCTGGGTAATCAAATCCTTTGCGATCGCTAACCCCAAACCGGTGCCTGGAATACTGCCCTGGGCTTGAATACCTCGATAATTGCGCTCAAATAAATGCACCTGATCCGCTCTGGGAATACCAGGACCACTGTCACCAATTACAAGACCCAAGGTTTTATCCCCCATCAGGCCACCGAGCAGCCAAACCCAGGCGTTAGAAGGAGCATACTTAAACGCGTTGTCCAGGAGATTGGCAACAACCTCCTGGACGGCCTGGGTATCGACTGCCACAAGTTCCCGAGAAAACTGGTTCAAGGGAGAGTGCCAAAACTGCCGATGTCTTTCAGCCGCTGCCGCCACGGTCACAGTGATCAAAGGGGCAAGGATGTCCCCTAAAAATTGAGGCTGGAGGGTTAATGAGCGACCCAAGGCCGGTAACAGTGGTTTGACCGGTGTCGAGTCAATACTTTCCGGCAGTAGCGGCGGGTTAACGGCTTCTGCAACATCAGCGTCACCAATATCAACGGCTGCATCAAAATCAGTGACAAGCTCTTTTAGCCGTTGGCTTTCACGCACAATCCCATCTGCTAACCGGTAGTTGGGATCTTCTTGGGAGAGACGACGCAGCATAAGTTTGCCAAACGTACCAATAGCCGTCAGAGGATTACGAAACTGATGTAAGAGATTATGAAAAACGTCTGATTGTTCTCCCTGGAGGGTCTGCTTTGTTTTTAGGCGCTGGTGTAACCATTGATTTTGCCGGTCCAAAAAGCAACCAGCCGCCAGACTGACCGCCATGGTTTGTAAGTATTGCTGCTCGCTTGCTTGCCAGGGGCGATCCGACCGTAGGGTCACCAGCACCCCCATGACAATTTCCTGATGAATCAGCGGTAACACTAAACGTTGTATGGTTGGATCACTATCCTGAGTTGGACGTTGTGTGCCTGCCATTTTGCCAGGAGATATCGCCTCTAAATCCATACTTGACGAGGGCAGTGCACCGCGCTGAACCATTGGATTTAAAAGCTCGTTGAGATCTTCTGACTCTGGGAGCTGAGCAATGGGGACTAAGATGGGCGCAGATTCGGCATCCATGCCCAGGGTCAGATAAATTACAGACGATACCTCACCAAACGTGCGGCGTAAAAGTTCTAGCTGAGCCTGACACAGATCTACAAGTTCGGCACTGGCGGGCATGGTTTTGCCTTGAGTCGGTCGATAATGTGATGTTTAGGAAATACTTGATCCGGATAAAAAATAATCAAATTTTAACTTTTATCAAGATAACTAAAAAACTTGTCGAGCTTTGTGATGCTCTTAATTTTCAAGACAGATACAGTGAGCACATTTTCGGACGATCCCCGACAATTTTAAGAGAAGTTGAAAATCTAAGGCACAACCGATATACTTTGCTGGGTTAAGTGTTTTTGTAACTATCAATACACGAAGCCATTATTCAATTTATGCATGGGAGGTCAATTAACTTGGCACGGAGACGCAAACGCAAAAGTCGTCGTCGTCTGGAAGGGCGTCGTATTTTAGAATCAGTTCCTCAGTACAGCATTGAGAGTGGAGAAGCTAAGCCTGTCACTGCAGCTCGCAACTTTATTCACTCTGAGGGCATCCAACCACCTGCTGTGTTATTGGTTAAACGTAATGAGCATACCACTGACCGGTACTTTTGGGCAGAAAAGGGCCTGTTTGGTGCGCAGTATGTTGAGGAGAATCATTTCTTGTTCCCCAGTCTTCGTGCTTTGATTGGTGAAGAAGAAGAAGCGGTTCTGGGCTAAAAAAATCAGGTTAAGTGCTTTGGTTGCACTTAACCTGTTCAAACAAAACCTATATGAGATTACCAGGGAGACGTAACATTTGTGTCTCCCTTTTTGATCGTCTCGCCTATAGTTGCCGTTATTGGATAGTTTCCAGCGATATCTGATTGGGGCGACTAGGTGTGATCGGGGCAACTAGGTGCGCTAATCTGTACCTTCTAAAGCCAGGGTTGCTTTGCCCTTAGCTGAATAATTTCATCCCGGTGTCCGCGAACAGTTAATGTAGACCCATCGTTGGTTGGTTGGATACGAAAGGCAATTTTTTCCTCTCGTTTGGCTTGTTTCCAGTACCAGATTGCCACCACTGGAGATAATATCACCAATCCAAAGAATAAGGCCCCATAGCCACTAAATAGCGTAGTCAGGACCAGCGCAAAGCACATCAGGGCAACTGCGGCCAAAAAAGACAGAAAAATTGCCAGAAAAATACTGGGTCTAACCAATCCGCTCAGCTGTGTCCATTCCTGATTAGATGAGGGAGATTCGTCTTCTAAAAGACTGTATGCACGAGTTTGAAAATAATCAAGTATCTTTTGATGGAGTGTTTCAGAGGATTGCTGACTTAAAAATTCGGCAACTTCAGTTCGATCTTTAGTCGATGCCTTAATAAAAAAGAACAACCCTACTCCTAACAAAATCGTTAGAAAAAAGGTTGATTGACTGACTGCACTTTCCACAACCGCTTCCTTAACTAAAACAACTACTGGAGTCCCATTGACTATACCCCAGTAGTTGCTCGGTAGTTGTGGCTATGGAAAAAACAGCTAAGTAACTGTGCTTCCTGCGTTTATGAGCTCATGGCCCGACGTCTGGGTGTGGTATTGCGTTGACCCAAAATATATCGTTGCCAGAGCTCTGCCAGCTCCCTTGCTTTTGTTTGCCAGTCGGGGCGTAAACGATACATTCGGCGGGGACGACCACGACCCTCTACTTTCTTCCAATAGCCCATGATGGCCCCCTGATTCTCTAAGAATTTAAGGGCGCTGTAGAGAACGGTATCTGACAAACGATAGTCAGGATACTCATTTTCGATGGCATGGATTAGCTCTGTGCCGTAGGAATCTCGACGGATCAACACGGACAGTACATAACAAACTGCTAATTCCTTGTTGAGATATAGAGGCGGGGGATCTTCAAAAAATTGATAAATGTCCTCAAATTTCATGGCGTATCGCTCCGGCTGTAATGGGGATGGGTTTAAAGCAGCTTAATTACTGATGATTTATGGATGGAGCATTGATTATGCAGATCCCACTGAAAGCCCTACTGACGGGTGGTAGAGGCTAGGCGTTTACAGACCCTGACTAGCTCAAATCCCGTTATCAGATGCCTTTAAATACAGCTGATGATTTTGTAGGAGTGGGGCTTTATAAAAATTACGCTTGATGCTCAAGCTAGAAATGGGTGTTGATAATGCATACCCTGTAGCCAGGAAAGGGGCTATGGTCCATCACCTTCTCTGGGCTATTTCGTCAAAAAAAATTATTAAAATCTAAGCTTTATTTTAGACGCTAAAAAATATTTGATGGGATCAGCTCTTTATATAGTTACTATCCGCAAAAAAAATATAAACTTGCTTGAGGTTTCGACAATAAAACCTTGGTACGGATCTAGTTTTGAGGCGACGGCAGCTGGGTTTGAAATAAACGTTGGCCATTGCGAGTGGCCACTAACTCTAAATCTAGAGGCCCTGTAGTAAAAATTTGTTTGCCGGCAATGGCTTCAATTTCTAGGGGCGCACCATAGTTCTGTACCTGATTGAGAAAGTCAATCACCGGTTCACTTAACCCACCGGCAACTCGAGGATTATCGATGATGATGATGCCTTCTAAACTGGCTCTGATTTGAGCGCTGGTTACCAGGGTGCGCAGGGCTTCCACCAGCGATGATGTACTTGGATAGGCGCTACCCACCGGAACTCGTGCCAGGGTTTCCCCTTGCTCAAAAATGATGCGATTGAGTTTTGCCTGGAGTGAAATTTCTACACAGGGGGGATCTTCCTGCTGAACGACGCAGGGTTCACCGACGACGTAGTTGCCAGACACCCCCACTCGGATAACGTATTGCTGTCCGTCGGTAATGCTTCTGGCGGTTTCTCTAACTATTTGTGGGTCAACTCTTAGAATGCGAATAGTCTGGTTAGGGGCATCTGGCCAGATTTCATTTAGGGCAATCCGATTCGCTTCTGATAATAACTGCTCAATTTCGGTGGTGGCTGATGTTAGGGATTGAGGACGGGTGATCAGCAGGGCCAGGGTTTGGTTGCGGCTAATGGCTACATTGCCCGCTCTCAATTTGAGAAATTCTGATTCTAGACGTTGGATTTCATCCTCTAAAAAGGCTTGCTCTGTTCTCAGCCTTTCTAGGGCAATTTCCCGTTGCTCAATGGACCTATTGCGTTGCTGTAATTCTTGGTTACGCTCGGCAAGGGCGCGATCTCGTTGAACAATTTGCTGTTTTACCTCTGCCTGTTGCTGCTGTAATACCTGTCGGTCGCTTTGCAAGCGACTGATTTCCCCTTGCAGCTGTGTGGCCTGGGTGGAAACAACGGTTAGCTGCTCCTGGGTTTGATCCAGTCGCTCTCGGATGATGGTTTCCCGTCGGGTGGCCTCATCTAAAAACGTAATGACTTCGGTGAGTTCACCTTCAGCATCAATTTTTTGACGGGTGACCGTATTAAGGGATTTCTCTACGTCTGTCTTGGCCTGGCGTGCGTTTTCTAGCTCGGTTCTAGCGTCTGATAAGTTAGCTTGAATTTCTTCAAATTCGAACAGACCTTTACGCAGCTGTTCACTAGCAATTAACAGCAACCCCAGGGTGGATGCAGAAATAACGCTACCGGTCAAAATACTGACAACGGTAGCTGTTTGCCGAGGGCGCAGGTTAAATAGCGAAAGCCGGGCTTTACCCACGCGCATGCCAATGCGATCGCCCAAAGTAGCAATAAGGCCACCGAGGACGAGCACGGTCGTAATGAGTATTAGACCAACGTCCATCTAACGTCCATCCAAGGTCGCAGCAGCCCCTTAATCAGGCTCTCGTATAGATTACTATCGTTTGCCCCAATGGTGACGGCTGGGGCAGCTAACTAAGGCTAACAGGCCATTGCTCTGATGATGCTAACAACTTAAGCGAACTGTTGACTCAGGGCAACAGCTGCTGCCCCAAAGCTGAGGGCTTAGGCAAACTGTTGACTCAGGGCAACAGCCGCTGCCCCAAAGCTGAGGACTTAAGCAAATTGTTGACTCAGGGCAACAGCCGCTGCCCCTCAGCTAAGGGCTTAGGCAAACTGTTGACTCAGGGCAACGGGGTCGTGAACCGTAATCTTCTTCTTATGAATAGAAATCATCGTATCCTGGCGTAGATCCCCCAGCAGCCGGGTGACGGTGACTCGGGTGGAGCCAATGGCTTCGGCAATCGCCTGGTGAGATAGCTTAAGGTCAATGGTAATGCCGCTGGTGCTGGGGACGCCAAAGTCACGACACAGGATGAGGAGGAAACTGACTAGGCGAGATCCCATATCTCGGTGAGCCAGAGTTTCGATCATCATCTCCGTTTGTAGAATGCGAGATGACAGACCCTGTAGCAACATTATGGATAGCTCTGGATGCTCCTCTAGGGCCTGTTTCACCTGCTCAATGGGCATGGACATTAATTCCACTGGTGTAAAGGCCACAGCGTGGTAAAAACGATCGGAACGGTTGCCCGTTAGCAGAGAAAGCACACCAAAAACACTATTTTCCCGCAGCAGGGCCACTGTGATTTCCTCGCCCGCCTCGTACACTCGGGAGAGCTTAACAGCCCCCTTCAGTAGGAAATAGACACGCTCAGCCGGATCGCCGGGAAAGAAAATTGTCTTACCGCGTTCGTAGGTTTCGGCTACAGGGGGGAATGAGCCTGTGGATAACTGCCTCAGTAAATTGGCAAGAGGTTTGTCTGTAGTCACGGTGGTTGAGGAGTGCGATCGCAAAGCTGTGGTCGAGGGGAAACTCAAATCAATTAAACCCCATTAAAAACTCAAAACAATAGTTCAGACGTCAAATAAGTTCAGAAAATCAATTCATCTATCTGAGAACAGGACTATAGAAAAAACTTTACCGAATGTAAATTAGCTATCGGGTCAAGCTAGCTAACCAGCATTGGCCAATTAGAACTGATTTGGTAAGATTTCCTGACTTTAGACCAATAAAACCTAAGTTTGTCGAGAGTTTTGTATAAGGGCGCACAAAAACTTCGCTTTTCTCCAGGGGCTGTTAAAGTGCAATTTCTAAGTTGGATAGAAACCTGATGGGTTCTATCCATGGGGCCCCATTTTTCAGTATGCTCCTAGGTGCCGCATTATTGGCGGGACCAAGTTGATTTTTTCGATACAGCCCACCCAACTATCATGTTAGACCTGACTGGAAAGAATGCCCTAGTGACCGGTATTGCTAATAATCGTTCGATTGCTTGGGGGATTGCCCAGCAGTTGAGCAAAGCTGGCGCTAATATCGGCGTTACCTATCTGCCAGATGAAAAAGGGCGGATGGAAAAAAAGGTGCGAGATTTGACGGAACCTTTGAATCCCAGTCTGTTTCTACCCTGTAATGTGCAAAATGACGAACAGGTGACAGCCACCTTTGATGCTGTTAAGGAAAGCTGGGGGCGTCTAGATGTCCTTGTCCACTGTTTGGCATTTGCAAACCGCGATGATCTTACAGGGGACTTTAGTGATACCTCCCGCCAAGGGTTTCAAACTGCTCTCGATATTAGCGCCTACTCCCTGGTGAAACTGGCTCAACAGGCCAAGCCTCTGATGAGTGAAGGGGGGAGTATTGTTACCCTTACCTATCTAGGCGGTGTCCGCGTCGTCCCCAACTACAATGTTATGGGGATTGCTAAGGCAGCACTGGAGATGAATGTGCGTTACCTGGCGGCAGAGTTGGGACCCAACAACATTCGGGTTAATGGCATTTCAGCTGGCCCCATTCGTACCCTGGCATCGTCAGCAGTGGGAGGGATTCTCGATATGATTCATCATGTGGAAGAAGTGGCCCCTCTACGACGCACGGTGACCCAGTCAGAAGTAGGCAATGCGGCTACCTTTTTGTGTAGCGATCTAGCCTCGGGGGTAACGGGTCAGATTTTATATGTAGACTCTGGCTATGAAATCATGGGTATGTAGCCCATTTCCCTGGTGTAAAGATTTAGGATATGTAAGAGGTCAACGGCGTAGCCCATATCCCCTATGGCAAATTGGCTTGAGCACAGCGTATATGTTGATGTGGAGGCCCCCATCGATCTGGTGTGGGCATTGTGGTCAGATTTAGAGCAGATGCCCCAATGGATGAAGTGGATTGATTCGGTGGAACTTTTGTCGGATCAGCCGGAGCTGTCTCGCTGGAAGTTAGCGTCAGGGGTGTGGGAATTTACCTGGCTGTCGCGCACCGTAAAGGTGGTCCCCAATCAGATTTTGCAGTGGGAATCAGTGGACGGGTTGCCAAATATGGGGGCGATTCGATTTTATGGTCACCATCAGGACACTAGCACTGTCAAGATGACTCTTTCCTACTCGGTGCCTACGGTGCTGGCTCGATTTATGGAAAATGGTTGGCTGCGACGAATCGTAGATTCCACACTGCAGGCTGACTTAGAGCGCTTTCGGCAAAAGGCGGAACAGGTCGCCAGGGTTAGTTAGCCGATTAGGTTGAGGGTCATGGACTTTGACAGACAGCGAGCAGAGACGTGTTTGCAGTCTTTGGACCTGGTGGTGTTATTTCAAGTACTGGGTTGGATGACTCCGTCAAAGGGGGAGACAATTGCCACCAAAGTTCTTAACCGTTCTTATCGGGTTTACTGTATTGCCCAACGAGAAGGGGCCAGAATTTGGGAAGTTAGACTGAATACCCCAACAGACCTAACTGTAAAGCTAAAATCCAGACTCTACCAGGCAATTCATAAAAAATATCCGCAGCCGCTGCTGATTTTTACGGATCGTCATCGCGATCGCAGCCTGTGGTACTGGCAAAGCTGTCGCCAGAGGGGGCAGTCCTTGGTTTTTGTTGCCCGTCAGTCAATCCTGGCTTGGCGCTGTCGTCTCAACTATCTGGCCACCTACACCGCTGCCTCAGGCCCCCTTGATCTGCGGCCTAGGCTGCTCAATTGCGAGCCCCTGACCCATCAGCTCAATAATCAGCTTAACCACTTCTGTGACAGCATTATGGGCATCAGCGACTGTAGCGATCGTCGTTGGTATGCCGCTGTGCTGTTACAGCGATTAATCATTGTCTACGGGTTACAGCAACAGGGTCTTCTGGATAACGATGTTTGGTATCTCCACAATCACCTGGGGCGCAGTCAGCAGCAGCAGCCAGATAGTTTTTTCCGACACGTGTTGCAGCCTTTGTTTACCCAAGGATTCTCCTTGCCAGCGATAGAACGTCCCCGGTATGTGAACTGGATTGGTCAAATTCCCTATTTGGGGGATGTGTTTTACACCCACCCCCTGGAGCAACGCTATGGCCCTATTGATATCGCTGATGCCCCGTTTGAATCACTGTTGCTGTGGTTTGAATCCCCTCTCTGGCAACAGGTCAGGAATTGTTGGCAAGCAAGCTCCCTGGGGGTGGCCTTTGAACATGTGCTGACCCAAGCAGAGGAGAAACCCCAAACGCAGACCATAGAAGACCGGGAAAGTTTCTGTGATCTGATACTCAATCAGTTTGTGCTGCGCCATTTGGACATTGTTGTGGATGAGTCTGCACCAGATTTTTGGGATCTTTTGTTCTGGGGAACGACCCCCCATCTGCGCCAGTTAGTCCAAACTGTTTTGCCCCAGCTGTCGGTGCTCGATCCAGCCTGTGGTATCGGCACCCTGCTGGCTATCGTTCAACATCGGCTGGTGGATATTTATAGTGTGCTGATTGCGCAGCTAGAACATTCCTCCGACAGTCAGCTGGGAATCTGGCTAAGGGGCATACAAAATGAAAATCCCTCACTGTTGCAGACTATCTACCGTCGGATTTTTAAGTACGGTCTCTATGGTGTCGATATCACCCCCGCTGTGGTGGACTGTGCTCGCCTTTACTTGCTGTCGGGGATGGTGGCCATTGCCCGGACAGTCGCCGATGTTGAACCCCTGCCCAACCTTGATTTCAATATTGTTGCTGGCAACAGCTTAGTGGGGTTTATTCGCGTTGATGAGGCTGGTTTTGATCGGTTGAGATCCTCAGAAACTCTGCTGCAGGGTAACTTACTCCAACCCCTTGCCGCCGAGAGCTATCGGTCAATTCTGGCAGAAAAAAATATTGCCCTAGAACACTATCGTACTCGCACCTATGTACTAGAGGAACTACAGCAGGATATCCCCCACTATGCGCAGCTCGAATTTTTTCGTGAACAAATAAATCATCTCGATGCTCAGGCCCAGGCCAAACTCAATGAACTGCTGCTGACTGAATTTAGTCAGACTTTGGGGATTCGGTTTAAGCAGGCTCAGTTGCTCAAAGCGCCTCGCCAGCAGTTGTTAGGACTGGAAGATATAGCGGTGCTACATCCCTTCCATTGGGGCTATCACTTTAATCATGTTTTAGAGCAAACAAATGGGTTTCAGATAATTATCTCTGCACCTCCCCAGGGCGTTTTTCGGCCGACGGCTCAGGAGTTTCTCCAACGGTTTTATCACCTAAAAAAACAAAAAAATCTTGATGCTCGAACATTTAAAACGGCAAAGCGCTCGTTGGTAAATGCGGATCCTGACGTGACGCGCACCTGGCTTACTTATCAAAGCCAGTATTCATTGATGACCGATTATTTTTATCGTTCTCCTCAATACGATTACCAAAGCCCTTTGCTTAAGGGAAAACGTCAGCGAACTCAGCTACGTCGGCATTGGTTATTTGTAGAGCGGTGCTTTAATCTGTTGGCCCCTGAGGGTGTATGTGGCCTAATTATCTCTAACGATATTAAAGAGAGTCCTCGGGGGGTGGCGTTGCGGAGTTTATTAGAAACCCAAACGGTTGGTGATTTACACATACAGGATACTGATGGACAACAGTCCATCAGTGAACAGGGTTTGCTGTGGTTTTGTAAAACGTCATCGTCGTCACATCAGTGATGTGGGATCGTGCAGCCCCCATTATTTTGAATAATCCATGGCGATACCCAGATCCTTTTCCAGGGTGAGGCAGTTGCGACCATCAGCAACTCGCAGCTGATAATCGACCCGATCCATCAGCTGATGCAAAATCAACCAGCCGTACCCACCTTCCTGATGGTCGCTAGGAGTTGGCGCTTGGTAGTCACCAATATCAAAGCCACGACCCTCATCCCAGACTTTTAGGGATAGAAAGTTGCCGTCAACACCCAGCCGTAAAACAACGGGTAACTCCGGGCGATCTTGATGAGCATGGCGTACAACATTTGAATAAACTTCGACAATAACTAGGCGTAGGCGACTTTCAACTTTGTTCCAGTCGAGTTCGGTGGCACTGCCAAGTTCAGCTTTGAGTGAACTGAGTAGCCAGTCTTCTACAACTGCTAAAAACTTTAAATCACTGGGGATAGCGAGCTCGGTTCTCATGGCTTAAAACGCTACCTCCAAAGACAAGATGGTTTGATCGTCGTGCTGTTCGTTGTCTGTAGTGTTTAGCTGGGCCAATAAATGTTTCAAATCTAAGCCAGTCTTTTGGGCTAACAGCAATTGCCATAGACCTGCATGCTTAAGCATAGTCTGTTGGCCATCAACGGTCGCTTCGGTAATCCCATCGCTGACCAAGAGAAGAGCTTCTCCTGCCTGCAGACACAGCCGCCCTGACTCTCTATACCATCTAGGTGCGATACCCAATGGAAAGCTCTGGCCGTCCTTGAGGTATGTGGGGGTAGGCGGAGGTAAAGCTGTCTCCATAACGTCTTTCTGGGACCATACCAAAGGATAGACATGGCCTGCGTTTGCATACACTAACTCTTGGGTCGATGGAGTATATCGTACGAGCACCATGGTGAGCAGGTGTTCGTTATTAACTAAATCGGCGTAGAGGGCTTGATTTAGATTAGCCATGACGTTTTCAGGGCTGGGGGATTGGCTCACGGATAGTTCTCGTCTGAGCAGCGATATGGCACTGGCCATAAAGAGAGCAGCGGGGACCCCTTTTCCTGAAACATCGCCAACAGCTAACCAAATATCGCCCTGGGGGTGGATAAAGACTTCATAGAAATCACCGCCTACGGCTCGAGCAGCCTGGCATTTAGCCTGAATTTTAATACCGGGGATTTCAGGCCAAACCTGATGGAGCAACTTATTTTGAATTTGTCGGGCCACCTTCAGCTCGGCTTGGAACTGTTCAGTTTGGCGTTGAACCCGGTTGTATAGCTTAGCCTGGGAGATCGCCATCTCCACCTGTTCAGAAATACTCTCAAACAGGCTGATGGTGCTGTTATTCCAGGTGTCTGATGTTTGATAGAGAGCAATAGAGGCCAATGGATTATTGCGATCGCTAAATCCTGTGGTGAGTCGATTAAGGGATACATTGCCGTGGGTCAATTTATCCAATGTGGGCTCTAATGTGGGGGGATGATTGAGTTCGCCGTAATCGGTTAAAGCTGTTTCAACGTCATCTGTCCTGGCGTAGGTTACGGGTTGAGCCAGCGTGCCCGGTTCAATCGCGTCAACAGGCTGGAGGATGGCATAGTCTGCGTCAAAGGCTTCCCCAAGAGCATTAACAACGGTCTGGAGAGTGCTGGCGTAGTCTAGCGAACGTCGAATTGTGGTGGTAATGGAGTTATATAGCTCTAATTTTTTAAGGGCTTCAGATAATTTGTTGGTGCGCTGTTTAACTGCCCGATAGGTTTGGGCAGCTTCACTGATGACTTGGCGTAACTCGTTGGGTTTCCAGGGTTTGGTGATGTATTTAAAGACTTGTCCTGAGTTAATGGCATCCACCAAGTCTTCGACATCGGTATAGCCAGTAAGGACGATACGAATCGTGTCTGGATATTCATCGGTGGTCAGGCTCAAAAATTCCGTACCATTCATTTTGGGCATGCGTTGGTCGGAAATGATGATGGCCATTTCACCATTTGTTTTCAGACAGTCCAGACCTTCCTGGCCACTACTGGCCCGATAGACACGGTAATTGCGCCTGAACGTGCGATGCAATAGCTCTAGATTGTCAAGTTCGTCATCAACGACCAAAAGCTTGAGTTGAGCGGCAGAACTCATATCATCTTGAGGGATATCTGATTCTTGGGACATATTGGTCCAACCTTGGAAAGATACTCACCAAATTCACCCATATTTACCCACCAATCTTAGTGTGCCCAGGGAGATCCTTGAGGAACTGTGTCCATTTCGATTAGATTTGATGTCACGCTGACGATTGAATCATGGACTGCAGGGTAGTCTTACACTATGGTTTGCTGAGTCTGGGGACAGGTGATAGCACAAATAATGACTAGTCGTTGAGAACTATGGATATGTTTCGCTCCACTTGTCTGAGTCTATCTTTGGGGCTTTGGGTTGGTTTTTCTATGTTTAACCAGGCCCGGGCCCAGTTGTTTGCCGATGATGTTGCTGATGGTCTATCTCGGTTAGATCGAGCGGTGTGTTTGCAACAGTGGTCCCAGGCAATTGCTATTACAAGTGAACTGATTACGTCGTCCAATGTTTCATCGGAGTATCGTCAAGAGTTGCTGAACTTTAGGCGGCAATTGCAAGTTTGGCAGGTTAGCCCATTGCCGCCCACCTCTCGTTCTAGCTGCGATCGCACCCTGCCCCTGGTGCTTACTGTCCCCGAAGAGTCCGTTGCATCAGCCCCTCAGCCATTAAATTGGAACCGCGCCCTCTTCAGTTTGGGCAGCACCCGTCCCATCGTTGAATTAGATGAGGATTTTGATCCTATGGATCATCTAATTCCTGCAGCACTCATCGCCAGCAGTCCGGAGGTATTAGCCGCTGGGGCTATCCCTATCGATACAGCCGATGGTTTTAATGTGGTGGGGGGACGGATTAGTGGTCAACACCAGGTTTACAGCTTTTTAGCTCGTTTGGGGGATCCGGTTTCCCTGGAGGTAAATGTCACCCGCACATATACTCAGGGGGAGATGCAGCTATATGTATTTGACCAGACAGGACGATTAATCGCTCAAAGTGAAAGCCCCACCTTTCCAGACGGGGCCACCCAAGATTTTATCGCCCCTAAAACCGATGTGTATTTTGCAGTGGTTAGTCCCCAGGGGACGGTGCCTATACTGAATGCTCAGGGGGGGGTATTGGACTGGCAAACCAACGCTAATACTAGCTTTGACTATACCCTCACTCTGATGGGAGTAACCCCCTACACTGCCCTCGTACCCTAGAGTCGTTCGGCGATGCGTAGCTTGGCGGAACGAGACCGAGGATTTTGACGCACCTCTTCATCGGTGGCCGTAATCGGTTTTTTCGTGAGCACCTTTAATTGCTCATGGTTGCGCATGCCATGTTTTACCCGTCGGTCCTCCAGGCTGTGGAAGCTAATGATGACTAGTTTGCCCGTTTGGGTGAGCCAACCAGGTGCTATTTCGATCAGCTGTTCCAGGACATCTAATTCACGATTGACGGCAATGCGTAGGGCTTGAAATACACGGGTGGCAGGATGAATACGACCATGACGATATTTGCCAGGGACACTGGCTGAGATCGCATCAGCCAATGCCGTTGTTGTTTGGAATGGCCGACGCTCCACAATACGTCGAGCAATTCGCCGAGACAGTCGCTCCTCCCCATAGTGATAAAAGATATCGGCCAGCTCTCGTTCTGAACCATGGTTAACCAGCTCAGCTGCGGTCAATGCTTGCTCAGGGTTCATCCGCATATCCAGCTCCCCCGCATGGCGAAAGCTAAAACCGCGTTCCGGGCGGTCCAACTGGGGCGAACTTACGCCTAAATCTGCCAGTACCCCGTCAAACCGCTGTTCACCGGGGGCAAACTCCGAAAAATTACCATGGCAAAAGGTAACCCGATCACTAAATTCCTCTAGATTTTGTCTGGCGGCGTCCAGAGCATTAGGATCTTGGTCCAAAGCTACCAGGCGAATAGTTGGATCGGCGGCCAAAATGAGACGGCTGTGACCGCCGCCGCCCACTGTGGCATCAAGATAGCAGCCATGGGGTTGGGGATTGAGCCCAGTCAAGACTTCATTGGCCAGTACCGACTGGTGGATAAACGTGGAGATGTCTTGAGCCACCGGCATACCTCATTGCGAAAAAGACATGGCTGTCGGACCCGCATCATACCCCAGGGAGTCAAGGGATATTAAACCCATAAAAAATTAAGTCGAGTTCTCGATCAGATCGCTCTTTTCTTCAAGCTTTCAGCGAGGAATCTTGCTAAAGTAAATCAGAGAATAATACGGCATAGTTTCTATGACACGGCTCGAGACCAGAACAGAGCCCATGGTAATCAACCTGGGACCTCACCACCCCTCTATGCACGGGGTGTTGCGACTCATCGTTACCTTGGACGGTGAAGATGTGATTGACTGTGAGCCCGTTATTGGCTACCTGCATCGTGGCATGGAAAAAATTGCCGAGAGCCGCACCAATGTTATGTTTGTGCCCTACGTCAGTCGTTGGGACTACGCGGCCGGCATGTTTAATGAAGCCATCACCGTTAATGCTCCAGAAAAACTGGCAGACATTGAAGTGCCTAAGCGTGCTAGCTATATTCGGGCAATTATGCTCGAATTAAACCGCATCGCTAACCATTTGCTATGGTTGGGACCATTTCTAGCTGATGTCGGTGCTCAAACACCCTTTTTCTATATCTTTCGCGAGCGTGAAATGATTTATGACCTGTGGGAAGCCGCCACAGGGGCTCGTCTGATAAATAATAATTACTTTCGAATTGGGGGCGTCGCTGCCGATTTGCCCTACGGCTGGGTAGATAAGTGCGAAGACTTTTGCGATTACTTTTTGCCCAAGGTTGACGAGTATGAAAAGCTAATTACCAACAACCCAATTTTCCGCCGTCGTGTGGAGGGCATTGGCACCATTACCCGTGAAGAGGCCATTAATTGGGGGCTATCGGGGCCTATGCTCAGGGCCTCAGGCGTAAAGTGGGACCTGCGTAAAGTCGATCACTATGAATGCTATGACGACTTTGACTGGGATGTACAGTGGGAAACTGCTGGCGACTGTTTTGCCCGATACGTTATTCGTGTGCGGGAAATGAGGGAGTCCGTCAAAATCATTCGTCAGGCGATTAAGGGCTTGCCCGGTGGTCCCTATGAGAATCTTGAAGCCAAACGCATGGCGGAGGGCCCTAAGTCTGAATGGAACGGGTTTGACTATCAGTTTATTGGCAAAAAGATTGCCCCTACCTTTAAGATTCCTGAGGGTGAGCACTATGTACGCCTTGAAAGCGGGAAAGGTGAGCTCGGTATATTTATCGTCGGTGATAACAATATGTATCCCTGGCGTTGGAAGATTCGTGCCCCTGACTTTAATAACCTTCAAATCCTGCCCAGCTTGCTTCGGGGTGTCAAACTTGCAGATATTATGGCTATCTTGGGCAGCATTGATGTGATTATGGGGTCTGTCGATCGCTAGAGCCGTAAGACTGTTTGAACTCAGCAGGCTGAGACGATGATAGGCTCTCAACCTGTTTTAGTTGCTGATGCTCTCGTGTCGAAGAGCAGGTGCTATGTATAGCTTGGTCCTTTGAATCCTACAGACTAACTACAGGGTATTTACTGTGAGCTGCTGGACTCATCGTCAATATTACAGTCAGTCACCTGGTTGATGGAGTTGATATAGCCTTCATGGGCTGTAGACCCGTCAGGATAGGTAACAAAGGCCATGTCAGCCTGATCAAACCGGGTGCTGCGGGTAACGGCGTTATACATGTCAGCGTAGCGCATGTAGGCTTGGGTGAAGTTAGCCCCTGTCATATCTGCAGCCCTTAGAATAGTGCCGTAGAGACTGGCACTTTGAAAATTGCTATTTACCAGTCGTGCTGAACAGAGATTAGCATCCCTTAATTCAGCGTTAGTCAGGTCAGCCCGCTCAAGATTGCTATATTCCAACGTCCCCTGCAAGATTTTTGCATTTCGCAGATTGGCGCGTACTAAGCTCGCTTCTTCCAAATCGGCCCCTCGCATATTGGTGTAGCTTAAATCAGCCTCATCCAACTTAGCCTCACGAAAAACAGTATTGATCAGTAGGCTATTACTAAAGTTTGCGCCCCGCAGGTCAGACCCAAAGAAATTAGCCCGGCTTAAATCTTGATTGCTAAAGTCTTTGCCCCGTAGGTCACAGCTAACACAGGTGTAGTTGGGGTGCTGTGGATCAGTCATGGCATCCAGAGAGCTGCCCCGCTGGGTGACCGCTGTAGCCGGATCGCTGGATCTTGATAGCGCTTTATTAACCTGTGGTAAACGCAGAAGCAGGGGAGCCATGGCCACAGACAAAATCAACAGAGTTAGCAGAAAATTCAGTTTCATAGGCCATGCACTGCCGAAATAATAAAGAAAAATACTTATAAAATGAATCATCAGGGGACACTAGGACCCGCGGATAGAAACTCATAACATTTATATCTGTCCTACTCCAATGGACGCATACCAGAACATTCAGTCCATGGTTATAGGTTTTACCTATTGATTGTTCAATAGGATTTGATTTTAGTTATGCTTAACCCTGATGTGACGGATTGATACGCTGAAGCTTTGCTATATACGGTTTAAGTGTAGCAACCGTTTAGGATGTTTGAAGTAGACGCAGTTGTTCATGGCTTTCTCAAACGACCTCCTGACGTTAACAGTTTTGGATGGATTGTTTAAGGGGACCATACAGACGTAATTCAACCTTACGTTACTATTCACCGATTACAGATTAAATTCCATGGGCTCATCTCCCTTTCGTAGCATTTTCTTGCCATCTTTGGTTTCATCGGGATTGGCGTTTGCCATTATTACGTTACCGTTGTCCATGGCCAACTCAGTTCCTACTTGGGTTGCCCCTAGCCAGTCTCGGGGAGATTTGGTCAGCCCCTTAGATAATTCCGCTAAGCCAATTATCCGCTACATTGGCATTGCCATTATTGGCAGTGTTGGAGTTGGTATGGTTACAGCAGAAGTTCTTCGTCGGTTTCATCGTAGACAACGGAAGCTGGCAGCAACACCTGTACCGTTCGAAGTACCTGTTAGCGATACAACAACTATTGTTCAACAGGAACCATCAGTCACATTTGATGAGTCCATTGTTTCTGCTATGGGAATGGGCAGCTCTATGACTCTCAATGGCCAAAGCTTGCTGGCTACAAAACTAGCACCTGGCCACACGGTTGTTCACTTTAAGGGGTATACCCAAAATGGTAGTGTAGATGGCTTAGAGTTGACTCCAGTGGCCTTGGATGAGTTGATGCAGCTAGATGCGGATGCGCCTTTAGTTGATGTTCCAATTTTGACATTTTTAGACCAGGTTGATCCAGCCCATTTGGACACGGGAGATGCGATGGTCTTTGGTGTCCGTTATCAAAATAAGTACTACTGTCTGTGGCGCAGTACAGAGGATAAAGAACGGGTGATCGGATGGGCTCGACGACTGATTCGTCAGCATCGAGATGTCATTGTGACTGAAGATGGTCAAGCTAATTATTCTTTGTGGTACGTCCCTCCTAAACAGCTAAGATAAATATCTTGCTACATTGCTCTAACGGGCGTGGTCTTGTAATTCTTATATTTGTTTTTTCTATATTGTTTTTTTGATAAGTTCTTGAAATATGGCTGATTTATCCTCTCAGGTGATTGCCGCATATTCTAAGGGACGGCGAGATTTTAGCTATTGCCAGATGCAGGCTATTCGTATGTCTCAATATGCGTTAATTGAGATTGACCTGTGGGGCTGTAATTTAGCTGATGCCCATTTGGCCGATGTGGATTTTAGTGGAAGTAATTTGCGGGGGGCCGATCTGCAACGGGCTAATCTGCGACGAACCAATTTACAAGGGGCTGACTTGCGCGGTGCTTGTTTACGGGGGGCTCAGATAGAGGATGCTAATTTTCAGG
This sequence comes from Cyanobacteria bacterium P01_C01_bin.118, assembly GCA_039045805.1. Lineage (GTDB taxonomy): Bacteria > Cyanobacteriota > Cyanobacteriia > Phormidesmidales > Phormidesmidaceae > Leptothoe. Next base: position 431 of record JBCCJR010000027.1, on the reverse strand, counting down.
ATGCGATCGCAAATCACCAAACTGAGTTTCCTGATAACTTCAAACCGCACCAGGCTGGTGTTCATCATGTAGGTCCAAAATCTACACTTGTTGACTGCAACTTGAGTGAACGAGATCTGGGGGGCATCGACCTTAGCCACAGTGATTTAGCCGGTGCCCAACTGCTCAACACCAATCTTCTCGGAGCCTGGTTAGTGGCTACGCAGTTAACCGAAGCTGACCTTAGCAACGCTAATCTCAACTCCAGCAACCTTTCCAATGCCAATTTACAAAGGTCAAAAGTCAAAGGTACTAACCTGACCCGAGCAAATATGACAAAGGCGACATTGTTTGGTGTGGACTTAAGCAAGGCCGATCTCAGAGAAAGCTGTCTTTATGGTGCTGTCTGTGACCCAGCGACTCAATGGCCTGATGATTTTGACTGGGAGTGG
>JBCCJR010000026.1:0-24245 GCA_039045805.1 Cyanobacteria bacterium P01_C01_bin.118 | reverse complement strand
TTTGAGTATCAACACGATAATTCTCATCCACTAAGTCATCGCGAACAAACCAATGAACCACTTCACCAATTACTAAATTAGACGTTCCAATTGGTACAATTTGTATCGTACGGCATTCAAAGGCAACAGGAGATTCTGCAACTCTGGGGGCTTTTACTACCTGACTAGGCACTGTTGTCAGGTCAATATGATCAAATTCAGAATCCCCGTAGGGTAAAGGCTCTGATGCCTCGGCCACCTGACGAATATAGGGCTCAACCGCCAGATTAATCACATACTCACCCACCCCCCCTTCTGCAACAGGGCGGACATTGCGGAGAGTATCTTTTTCAGAGCTATCCGATTTGGAGACAACACTAAAGGCGAGCACAACAGGATTATGACCAACGGCATTAAAGTAGGAAAAAGGAGCCAAATTAGTTTTACCCGTAGGCGAGATGCTGGAAACAAACGCAATCGGCCGGGGTACTACGGTGCCAATCAGAAGCTTATAGCGCGCTGATGAGGTAAGGGATTCAGGATTGATTTCCATAGTGGGTTATAGGAGAGTGTAAGCTCCTAATTTAGAGCTGATGTCGCTTATTCTATTGAGTGATTACGTCAACTAAGGGGCGAAACTGTTGGTCCAGGTCAGCACGGGCACTGAGTAATGTAGGGAATGGTCGATTACCATAATCTTCGCCTATTGTTAAAGGAAAAATATCGGCCTCTTCTAGAGGCGTCCATACAGCACCTGCGGCTTGCGTGATGACCCATACAGCCGCAATGTCCCAAATTTTGGGGGTGGCTTCTACGGCTCCTAAACTAATACCGGCAGCAACGGTTAGTAAGTTGTACGTGGCCACACCCAGCATCCGAATTTTGCAGGGGAACGGCTTTTGCAACACTTTAAGGCTGCGGGCACAGAGGCTAAAAAATTGACTGCCGGCAGCCGCATCTGACGATGTGTGGATCGATTCACCATCGAGAAATGCGCCGCTGGGTCCATCCAGACCAGAGTCTCCCATGTAAAATCCATGGAACCGCTGATCCAGGGTGGGAATATACACATGGCCAAAGACAGGCGTGCCTTTGTACAGGAGCCCTAATGAGATTCCCCACAGCGGAACGCCGCGGGTAAAGTTGGTTGTGCCGTCAATGGGATCAATAATCCAACAAAAGTCTTCTGGAGGGAAAATATGGGTGCCTTCTTCACTGAGTACCCCGTGTTCTGGCAGTGCCTGTTGTAAGCGTCGTCGCAGTTCACCGTCGGCCCACTTGTCTGATTGGGTAACCAGGCTACCGTCGGATTTTTCTTCGGCGGTAGCACTGCCAAAGTCTTTGAGCAGCTGTGTTCCCACTTCAGTTGTGGCGGTTTCGACGACGGTGAGAATATTTTGCCAGTCTGGAGTCATGGGGTTAGTCCATATCACTTTCTAAGGCGGTTGCGATCGCACTTTTCGCAGTTGTTTGAAACTCACGAATATTCACGCGACTGACAATGGCCACTGCAACCAACATACCAACTGCCTGGGTACCAAAAACAAGACCATAGGCAGGTAGCAGCTGATCATCGGGAACAGGGCCAACCGTGAAATATTCAAGCACACTTTTACCAAAGGAAAGTAAACTGCCCCCCAGAATGGTGGCTGTCCCGCGGGCAATGGCCTGGGCCAACCCCCATGCACCAATAAAGGTACCGGCCACTTCTGCCACCGTTAAATCCAACATCAGCAAAATCGAACCTGTGGTTAAAACCCCTGAGGCCAGACCAAATAAACCCACACCCAACATCAGCTGCTGAGGATCCCCAGTGGTGCCAAACACAATTAAGAGAATCAAACAAAATGCCGCCCACAAACAGCCAAATTTAATAGTTCGCTTTTTACCTAATCTTGGCGCTAATAAAAAACCAGTGGCAACAATCCCAAACAGAGTACCCATACCAAAGTAAGCATTAAGTTTGGTGGTCTCTGCAATTGGCATACCAAAAATTTGGCCCCCATAGGGTTCTAATACGGCATCTTGCATAAACAGACTGAGACTCAGCACTAGCAAGAAAACAAAGAACAACCCAGTTTGGCGGCTGGCAGTCAATACTTTCAGGGCAGTACCAAACGTAATTTGATCATCCCGCTGACGCGTCCGTTCTTGCAACCGAGAATATTTTTTTTCAATGCCAAAAGTGCTGAGAATGGCAATACCGCACACAATGGATGGCGCAATAATAAACAATCGGTTGATCGAGCTGCGCAGTTCATCCAGCGTCGGGGTATCACCAAGGGACCTGAGCACAATGGTGGTGATAATCACACCGGAAACAATGCCAACCATCAGCATGCCCCAGCCAATCCCCACAAGCTTGGACTGGGTTTCGTCATCTGACACGTCTACGAGTAATGCAGTAAAGGGCGTAGATGTAGACGCTAAAGCCAATCCGTATAGTGCAAAGATAAAGGCGAGCAGCCCCACCCAGGGATAGACATCGCTGGTCCAGCCTGCGGATTCAATGCGGCTGCCAATCTGCCAGACAACCTGAACAGCGCTAAAGGCCATAACGGCCATAGAAACAATGCCCAGCCAAATGTAACCACTGCGGTGGTAGCCAAATAAAGGCTTAGCATCTGACATCTGACCAATCCACACACGGGCTGGGGCCATAAATTGGTGCACTGCGATCGCACCCGCCGCAATTAGAGCCGGTACCCGCAGCTCATCAATCATGACGCGATTAAGCACTCCTAAGGTGAGCAACGACATGATGCCCAGGCCCATATTGAAAATGCCGAGGCGCAGCATTGTAAATAATCCGATTTTGGGAATAGCACCGTCTACCGCCCTATTGGAATAGCTATCGGTCAGGTCTGGACTGCTCATAGCCGTTGATTTACTAACTAAATTTTTAATGTTTGCATCTAACATCCAGCTTAAACGTCAACAGCCACCAACGAACAGGGGCAGATTGTTTAGCTTGGCCTCGTAGGGGCATCCCCCTGGTGGTACTGTGTCAGAATATTTGCCATCAGGCCCTCTAAAAAAAGCGGCAGGACTAACCTGCCGCCATAGCCAAACTAGGAGAATAAGAGAAGAGTCACAGGGAGCTAAGCGATCGCAATTAGGTATTCCCGGCTAGCCACGACCGCTGCACAATCTAACCAGCAGGTGCAATGTTGACCTTAACGACCTGATTGCGCATTTCAGCGGCCTTAGGTACGTTGACGGTTAGGATACCGCTAGTATAATCAGCGCTGACCTGCTCATGGTCAATGGATACAGGTAGATTTACTACCCGACGGAAGCTACCGTAGCGACGCTCACGGCGTAGAACGGTTTTGTCGTCACCGTACTCTACAGCCGCCCGCTCACCGGAGAGTGTAATGCTCTTGCGGCTAGCTTCGATGTTGATGTCGTCAGCCTTTAGGCCAGGCAGAACCACTTCTAGGACATAGTTATCGCCTGCATCCACAAGATCAACGGCAGGGATCCAGTCTGTTGTTGTGGGAGTGAGATCTTCAAAAATAGTATCTAGCTGTTGTCTGATGGTTTCAATTTCTTGGAACGGTTGCCAGTAACGGACGATCATGGTTTCATTTCCTCAGTTCACGATTGTGTGTCTGTGGCAACAAGAGACTGTTGTCTGTCGGTTAAATCTCTTTGTTTGCCTTACAGTCACCATGATGCCTCAAGGATAAAACTGCACCTAGGGGAGAGAACCCTACCCAATAGTCGTACTTGCCGAAAACCATTGAATACATAGGATAGAACTAGGTGAAGAGAACCCTAATGATGGGATCGGTTGGCCGTAATTTAGCGAGTTTTGACTGTTGAGTTGTCAGCACAACTGACTAAATTCATCACTCAACAATTACTGACTCCTGCAACCATGCCAAGGAGCGGTAATACCCATAAAATATTGCCAGGAGCGCTAATAAAAGGACTATGGCAAAAACAGCACTGATTACCGGCGCGTCCGGCGGCATTGGTTACGAACTGGCTAAGGTGTTTGCACAAAACGAATATGATTTGATTTTGGTAGCCCGCAGCACTGATAAGCTACAGCGTATTCAGACTAAGCTAGTCCAAGCTCATGGTGTCCAAGTGGATGTGCTTGGTCAGGACCTGAGTCAGACTGATGGGCCATTACAGCTATGGGAACAGGTTCAACAGCAGGGGCTGACGGTGGATGTGCTGGTGAATAATGCGGGGTTTGGTGATTATGGTCCCTTTGTAGACTGCGACTGGTCCAAACACAGTGCACTGCTTCAGCTAAATATGGTTAGCTTAACCCATTTGACCCGACTATTTTTATCCCCGATGCTGGAGCGGGGTTACGGCAAAATTCTCAATGTGGCTTCAACAGCAGCATTCCAGCCAGGCCCATTTATGGCCGCCTACTATGCCAGTAAATCTTATGTAATGTCGTTTACGGAGGCCCTGGCCCATGAGCTTGAGGGGACAGGCATTACGGTCACGGTTTTATGCCCTGGCCCCACCCGTGGGACTGACTTCCAGGCCAGGGCTGAGCTAGGCGATGTGGAGTTCTTTAAAGGGCTCAACCTGTCGGACGCAGCAGCCGTGGCTCAGTTTGGCTATGACGCGCTGGAGCGAAACCAGCGGGTGGCTGTCCATGGCTGGTTAAATCGGCTGCTTATATTTACCAATCGCATCATGCCTCGGCAGGTGGTCACCAATGCAGTGGGTCAGCTGCAGGCACCGCCGGAGGGGTAGTCGTTTGGGCTGGGGAACTCCGAACTCCTGCAAGCTAAGGGCGAAGGTTTTTATCAATGGTGAAGGAGATAGAGGCTTCTGGAGTGGGTCTAGTTTCTGAATGAGGATGGGAGGTGCTAGAGACGTCTGCTGTGAGGGTAGAGGCGGTCTTTTCGTCCGGGTGATCAGTATTGGTAGGGGACATAGGGGCGGTGGAACTGCTTGCGATCGCAAGTCCCAGACCACCCACAATGGACAACGGCACCGAAAATTCAGCAAGCCAATGAAGTCCGGTCACCCAGTTAAACAACCCCAGGGCGACATAAAAACAGACAATACCAATGGCCCAAACTTGCATACCGCTATCTTGACACTCAGCTTGACCACGTTTTATCACATCTAAGCGACTAGCAAAATGATGGGTTTTGGTTTTAGATAGGCAACCCAAAGCGTTTCCGACCTTGACAGCCTTTAAACTAATTCCCTAAGAATTCGATTATCTGGCGGCTAGAGGATAGCAATAGCGCTAGAGTGAGATAAGTGGTAACACCCCTGATAACGGTACACATCTCATAGGAAACCAACAGAAACATCGTGGACGCTGCATTCAAAGGAATTATTCGGCTCTCGAAACGGGAAATTGAACAAATGCGCAAAGCTTGTCAGCTAGCTGCGCGGCTGTTAGATCACCTGGAGCCGATGGTAAAACCCGGTGTCAGCACCCTGGAACTAAATGATGAGGCGGAACGTTGGACCCAGGACCATAGCGCCAAGAGTGCACCCCTCGGATATCCCGGCGGTGAAGGGGTGGCTCCATTTCCGAAGTCTATCTGCACCAGTGTTAACGAAGTTGTCTGCCACGGCATCCCCAATGCCAAGCAAATTTTACAAGATGGTGACATTATCAACATCGACGTCACGCCTATCTTAAATGGATACCACGGTGATACGTCTCGCACATTTTTCGTCGGTGATGTGTCTCCCCAGGCTCGCCGTCTGGTAGACGTCACAGAGGAAAGTATGTATCGTGGCATTCAGGCCGTAAAGCCTGGGGCACGGATTGGAGATATCGGTGCGGCCATTCAAACGTATGCCGAGGGGGAAGGGTTTTCGGTAGTGCGTGATTTTGTTGGCCACGGCGTCCATCGCATTTTTCACACTGAGCCACAAATCCCCCACTACGGCACTCCTGGCAAGGGTAAAAAGCTGGCTCCCGGCATGGTATTTACCATCGAACCCATGATTAATATCGGCACTTACGAAGTGGAGATGCTGGCCGATGGTTGGACAGCCATTACCAAGGATCGAAAGCTGACGGCTCAGTTTGAACACACAGTTGTGGTGACCAAAGAAGGGGTGGAGATTTTAACTAAGGCTCCAGTGGCAGCCACTGTTTAACTAGAACGACTGCCTCAACCCATATTTTAAGCCCATGCGTAGAGTCCTATACTTAGTACTAGTATTTTTGGCGGCCTGTGGAGCCGAACCAGAAACCATTAGTACTACCCCTGCCTCGGTGCCAATTTCTAAACCTATGGTTGAGCCAGTCGTTGATTCCGTGTCTCCCAATCCCAGTGATTCCAGTGGCGAGCCCGTCGCTGATTTGGTGTCTGTTGCGGTGACAGGAGAACCAGGTAACTATACCTTTGCTGTGACGATCAGCAGTGCTGATACAGGCTGTGAGCAATATGCAGATTGGTGGGAAGTTGTCGATGCAAAAACGGGAGAATTGATTTATCGACGGATATTGGCCCATAGTCATGTCAACGAGCAGCCATTTACCCGTAGCGGTGGACCGGTGGCTATTGATGCCGCTCAGGCCGTAGTGATTCGAGCCCACATGGGCGGACTACAAAGTCACTATGGTGGTCAGACGTTAGGCGGTTCTGTGGACAGTGGCTTGCAACCGGTTGTTGATGCGCTACCTGGATTGGAAAACGTCGAGCCCTTGCCCCGGGGATGTGCTTATTAACATTGGGTTAGAACTGTTATGGCTCGTTGTCGTTTGACAGAATATCTGTAAACTTTTTTGTTTTTATTTTCTAGTCAATTCTCTAAAAACACTTATTTACCGTCGTTTAAGCTCATTGATACTTGAGTTTCTCGATATTTAGGAGACTTTTCAAGTCGGCAAGAATACTGTAGCCTACTAAATAACAGAAGACTTTACTCGATAATAGTGGCAATATTGATTCCCTGGGTTTACAACAGCTCGATTTGAGGCTGCTTAAGTGGGTTACTAGCAGTTCTCATGGTTACTTAGGAAGATTTTTCTAACAGATTGAACTATGAAATCAGCGTCTACTGGTATGAGCTTTAAATTAGTAGCGCCTGGGTCATAGAACAAAGATGTTGCTGCAAGATCGGGTCGCTCTTATTACGGCAGGAGACTGTCGAGTTGGTCGTCGTGTTGGCAGTTTATTGGCGCGTCACGGGGCTAGTCTGGTCCTATGTGGTGCCGATCAGGCCCAGGGCATTAAGATGGTACGCCGGTTGGAAGAGCAAGGGGCCAAGGCGCGCTTTTGTTTAGTGGATGTTTCGGAAGCCAGTGATGTGGAGATGGCGATCAAGGACGCGATCTCCACATTTGGCCGGATCGATATTTTGTGCAATAACGCCAGCTTTGGCCTGATCGGTAATGATGCCGCTGTATTAGACCTGACCACCGAATCCTGGGAGCACATTGTTGAACTCAGTCTGCAGGGTGCATTTTTATTTAGTCAACATGCCTTACCCTTTTTAAGTCGCTCGGATCAGGGCTCCATTATCAATATCGTGCCCTACCCCCGCAAAGGCATGCATGTGGTAGAAGGCACTTGCCGGGGTTGGATGATGGCAATGACCCGTGATATTGCTGAGGGCACCAAAGGGGTACGAGTCAATCTTATTTGGCCCCATGTGGCGGTGAGTGGAGCGACCCTATCAACCTATCAAGCAGCCCTGGCCAATAAAGTATTTCGGATGCCCCGGCGTGATAAAAATGCCGCTCGGGCCATTGCCAGGGCTGCTCTATATTTAGCCTGTGATCAGTCGAGTGATGTTACGGGTGCCATGGTGATTGTCGATGCGGACTACCCGCGATGGACATAAGTGGGAGGCTCAGGCCGCCAGATCTTCGTGTACTTCTAATTCCCCTGTCCACACTTCGGTTAGCAGGGCAATGCCAGCTTCACTGAGCAAGACTTCTTGACCATCATAATCAATGTCCTCAGCGGCTCCACCGGCGGCCATTACCAGGTCTTCTATCCAGAGGTGGCAGGGAGTCAAGGGTGTGAGTTTAAGCAGCTGCTCCAGATATTGACCGGCTTCTGCGGGGAGATCACGCTGCATCACCTGATAAAGCGCAATCCCTGTACGCTGTTCCACACCACCTAATACTTGGTGGATATACCAAGTAGCCTCATTAGTGGGCAGCTGCTGTAGACGTTCCTGCAGACGTTGAATTAAGGCTCCTACAAAATCCACCCCCAAATGTTGATTCAGGCTGTGAATCGGTCCATCTAAATCCCGTTGAATCACACTGGAGATTTCATGCCAATCAATGTGGGGAAATGCATTTTGCAGCAGGATAAACCCCCGTTCATTAATGTGACAGGTATCTTGACTCAGGTCATAGGAAAAGTCTTCCCCTGGCTGAGCCCCTGCTTCAATCAACATGCGAAATAGTTGGACGTTATCAGAATGCATAACAAGACTAGAAAAATAATGGGCGTATAGTCGCTTTATTTATGAGACTTCTTGTTTATAAGTTTCTTAATGAATATATTTCATATCAAGCTAGCTACTGAGCCTGTCAGCTGGTGTAGTCATAAGTACAAAATGTCTCTTAAAAGATTAAATTAATAGAATCACGGACTATCTTGATAGTGTAAATACTGTGTATAGCAAAAGTCTTTAATTTTTGGCATCCGTCTTATGACGGGATCATATCTGGCCTTCAGTATTAGTTCTTACGTGTATTGACAGCGGAAAATAATTTTGGCCGTTTCGCCAGATCTAACTGCCCTCTGACGATAGTGATGTCTGCTCCCGGTAAGCGGCATGGACAGCATTAACGTTGTACCAGTTGAGAAAAATGCGGGCGACTTCCAGGGACAGCTGAGGACGACCCTGGTCAATCAGCCACTGTAATAAGGGTTTTAAGGTGTGTTCATTCAGCAGTCCTCCCAGGGACAGCAGTCCCCACAGCAGTCGATGCAGCCAGGTCATCTGAATCATCATGCGGACATCGAAGGTGGGATGTTTGTGATAAAAGACTACCCCCATCCGCGCCCGCTGAATTTCCACATCAATCAGTCGCGGTAGATCGTCCAAGCTAAAGGGTGGATGCCAGTGATAGCCGACGGCCTGGGGACATTTAATCAGCCTTAACCCTGATTTTTTAAGCCGCACCCCCAGCTCCAGGTCCTCCCAGCCATATTGGGTAAATTGCACATCAAACAGACCGGCTTCTAATAACCAATGTTTAGCGATCGCAACGTTTCCTGTGGCAAAAAACGCCTGGGAATAGTCCGTTACCTTAAAAGGCTCTGAAGTGGGTCTGTCAAAATTACAGGTATTGACCACCCGACCGTAAGTAAATACCCGATCGTTGCCCTGACCGGTGTAATGCTTGACCAACGCATCGGCATGGTGCTGCAAAAAACTGTCCAACACCACTAAATCGCTGTCAATAAAAATAATCGTATCGCCAACTGATTTCTCCACTCCGAGGTTCCGGGCAACGGCAGCCCCTTTGTGGTCCTGTTGGTAGAGCTGGACATGGGGAAACTGCTCAGACTGCAACCATTTCACGGTGCCATCGGTGGAGCCATCATCCACCACAACAATTTCATACCCTTTAATTTGTGTATTAGGGCGAAATACCTGATGTTCCATGGCCCGCAGGCACTTTTCTAGAATCGGCCTGCGGTTGTACGTAGGAATAACAACGCTGAAATACATGAATAGCTGATTAGGGTCGTGACCTCTATGATAGCGGCCTGACCAGTGCTGACAGCGCTGTGGTTCTCACATCAAAAATTCTCTTGTCATGATTTAATCGCACATATCAAGAATCTAGATATGTTGCACTTGCTTAAACTGCAATAATAGTTGCCTGTAATTTTATTTTTGGGTTGATACTATGGGTCGGGCTGAACGGGTTGTACTAGCCTATTCTGGCGGTGTGGACACCACTGTGTGCATTCCTTACTTAAAAAATGAATTTGGTATCAAAGAGGTCATTACCCTAGCGGCGGATTTGGGGCAGGGTGAAGAACTCGGACCGATCCAGAAAAAAGCGCTGGATGCTGGGGTGATGGATTCGCTGGTGGTCAATGTAACGGAAACATTTGTCACTGACTATGCGTTTCCGGCCATTAAGGCAAATGCCCTGTATGAGGATCGCTATCCTCTGTCCACTGCGCTAGCTCGACCCCTGATTGCCAAGGCCCTGGTGGCCGCAGCAGAAAAGTATGGAGCTGATGCAGTGGCCCATGGATGTACGGGTAAAGGGAATGACCAGGTGCGGTTTGACGTTGCGATCGCAGGTCTCAACCCCAAACTCAAAGTATTAGCCCCTGCCCGCGAGTGGGGCATGAGTCGAGAAGAAGCCATCGCCTATGGTGAACAGTTTGGCCTCACATTTCCCGTGAAAAAGTCATCCCCCTACAGCATTGATCGCAATCTGCTCGGTCGCAGCGTCGAAGCCAGCGTCCTTGAAAATCCCTGGACTGAACCCCCCGAGGAAGTATATGCCTTAACCAAGGCCATCGCTGATACCCCCGACCAGCCGGAGTATGTAGAAATCAACTTTGAGCAGGGTATCCCAACGGGTATTAACGGTACAGCCTTAGGGTCCGTTGAACTTATCAGTCAGCTCAATACCTTAGCGGGCAACCATGGCATTGGCCGACTTGACTTGGTGGAGAACCGAGTTGTCGGTATTAAATCCCGTGAAATTTATGAAACCCCGGCTCTCTTGGTGCTGATTGCAGCTCACCGCGATCTAGAAAGTCTCACCCTAAATGCTAATGTCACCCAATACAAACGCGGTATTGAACAAACCTACAGCGAGCTAGTGTATAACGGGTTATGGTTTAGCCCCCTCAAAGAAGCCTTGGATGCCTTTATCGATAAGACTCAAGAGCGAGTATCCGGCACCATTCGTCTAAAGCTTTTCAAAGGAAACGCCACCATTGTTGGCCGCAAGTCCGACAACGCACTCTATAGCGAGGAGTTAGCCACCTACGGTGCAGATGACCAGTTTGACCACAAAGCCGCCGAAGGCTTTATTCACATCTGGGGGCTCCCTAACCGCATCTGGTCCGAGAAGATTCGTTCATCGTCTTAATCAAGCATCCATATGAGAGTGCGGGGCACCCCCATATGGATGCCCCGCACTCTCATACAACAATGTCGTTAGGAGAATACTAGATATTTGCACGTTGTTTTACTGATTTAATGCAAGTTAAACCAACCAGTCATAGCCACAGCCAATGCATCAGCAGCATCATCCGGTCGAGGAATCTTATCGAGATTTAACTCTCTTTGCACCGCTTCCTGAACATCTTTTTTATCAGCATTGCCATAGCCCGTGAGCGATTGTTTAATTTGAGCTGGGGTAAATTCTAGAAAAGGTAATTGATGCTGAGCCAGCACCAACATTACCACCCCTCTCGCCTGGGCCACCAAAATAGTGTTGCCCATACGATAAAAGAACAACTTTTCAATAGAAACAGAATCCGGCTGATAGGTTTCGATCACACTATTCAAATCATCATAGATAGTGCACAATCGCGAACCTACCTCTGTACCTGCTGGGGTCTCAATAATGCCAAAATCCACCACTTCAAGATCTGGTTTTAGATCTCGGGTGGTAGAGGGATCATATTCAAGAATGCCAAATCCCAGGATGGCTAACCCAGGGTCCAATCCCAAGATCCGTTTGCGCATCTCTATCTAGCACCTACAGGGGTGCGGCCATTGGATGCAGGATCAGGAATAGTTACACCAAAGATCGTACCAAAGGTTTTTTCAACTTTGTAACCAGAATCAATCGATTCTAGAGGGTCCTTTCGCAGTCGGTGACGTAAACACAGTGCGATCACGGTCTGAATGTCATCCAGCGTAACTTCAGTACGACCTTCATAAGCAGCCAGTGCCTTTGCTGCGCGGTTCGAGACAATATCACCCCGTAACCCATCTACATCCAGCTCAGAACATACCTGCGAAATTTGTACCCGATACTCTTGATCCATCGTGACGTCCTTCAGACGCTGCTGGGCTTTGACGATTTTCTCTTGCAGCGCTTTTTGCTCAGCGTCGTACTTAGCTAAAAATGCGTCGGGATTTTGATCAAACTCAGACCGCTGCTCCACAATCTGTACCCGCTGCACAGGGTCCTTTACGGTGCGAATTTCAGCATGCATACCAAACCGGTCCAACAGCTGAGGACGCAGCTCGCCTTCTTCTGGATTACCGGAACCGATCAATACAAACTGAGCCGGATGACGAATGGAAATCCCCTCACGCTCCACCGTATTGCGTCCAGAGGCAGCAGAGTCTAAAAGTACGTCCACCAGGTGATCGTCTAGCAGGTTAACCTCATCCACATAAAGCAGCCCACGATTTGCCTTAGCCAGCAGACCTGGTTCAAAAGCTTTAACCCCTTCTGAAAGGGCCTTTTCAATATCGATGGTGCCACATACTCGATCTTCAGTCGCACCCAAGGGTAAATCCACCATAGGTACCTTCATGGTGCCTTCTGGCACTGCCTGCCCGTCAAATTCGCGCTGGACCTCAGCATCCTGAGGGCTACGGTTAAAGGGATCGTTTTCAACCACACTGATCTCAGGCAGCAGGTCTGCCAGAGCACGAATAGTGGTGGACTTACCGGTACCGCGATCGCCCATAATCATCACCCCACCGATCTTGGGATCAATGACATTTAAGATCAGGGCCAACTTCATGGCTTCTTGACCGATTACCGCAGTGAAGGGAAAAACGGCACGCTGGGTAGAGGTAGCAGTACTCACAGGGCTTTTAAAAACGAAGGTATTTTAATGACTAGGTCTAATTGTGCCATAGTGCGGCTCGTCTACTGCGGTCTTAAGCCTTTGCTCATTTGCCGCTCAGGTGGATGGGTTAAGGTGTTGACATTCGCTGTTCTCCTGTCGCAAGCGTTAATTCATGAGCTTTATCCACATTCGGCCAGACTGGCAACTGTCTGAAACATTAGTTACTCCAGAAGCTGCTTATCTTAACCGTCGGAAACTACTCAAAAATTTAGCTGGGTTTGGTTTGGGAATTGCGGCGACTAGCTGTGCGGGCCGCCGTCCCCTGACAGGGGTCGGTGCTGAAGACTTTGAACAGACACTAGGCACCCCTCTGACTAATTTCATCGTAAATCCAGACTTTACCGATGCCGGGCGACCGGTGACCGAGCGAAGGTTTGCCAGTCGCTACAACAATTTCTATGAGTTTGGTCTGACCAAAGATATTTGGAAGAATGCCCAAAAGCTACCCACCGATCCCTGGAAATTAGAGGTTTCTGGGTTGGTCAAAAATCCCAAAACCTACGACCTAGACAACCTATATTCGAGATTTCCATTAGAAGAACGTATCTACCGATTTCGCTGTGTGGAAGCATGGGCCATGGTAGTGCCTTGGCTGGGGTTCCCCATGAAGAAGCTCATGGAGGAGGTGGAGCCCACATCGGCTGCTAAATATGTGAGATTTGAGTCTTTTTACGACCCAAATATTACGGAGGGACCTTCCTTTTCGTTTTCAAACTTACCCTGGCCATATCACGAAGGACTACGCATCGATGAAATGGCCAATGATTTAGCATTTTTTGCGGTGGGTATTTATGGGAACACCATGCCCAAACAGCACGGTGCCCCCATTCGAATGGTCGTGCCTTGGAAATATGGCTTTAAGGGAGGAAAATCCATTGTCAAGATTGAATTTCTAGCGGAACAGCCGTCCACCTACTGGAACACGATTTCCCCCAATGAATATAAATTTGAGGCCAATGTAGAACCGGAGGTGTCCCATCCTCGCTGGTCACAGAAGCGCGAACGCATGGTGGGTGAAGGCGATGCTTGGGACTGGGTAAAGCGGGATACCTTGATTTACAACGGTTATGGTGACTACGTGGCTGATTTGTACACTTAGTTCAGCTTTCAAAGGACTTTTGCATTTTGCAATGCAGGATACCTGCCTCTAAAAAGTCCGGACCATTAGTCGTATAGCCAATAGCCTGATAAAACGGAACAGCTGTTGTTTGAGCATGACACCACAGGCCAGGGAGCTGATGTTCACGGCCAATGGCTTCAATTTCTTGCATAATCAATCGCCCCAGACCCTGACGTCGAAACGGTTTTAATATAGACAGGCGACCTATTTTGCCACCGGTTTTAGAGTGGGCGGTATCCAGTCGGGCAGTACCGGCAGGGTGGTTATTGACCAGGGCCAGAACGTGGGCACAAACGGGATCCCGTTCATCTATTTCGAGGTCGATAGGTACCCCCTGCTCTTCAACAAATACAGCTGTTCGAATGATGTGAATGGCTGAATCATAGGCTGAAAGTTCACAACGGACTATTTCAATAGCCATGATGGGGATTGAATCGATTTATAAATGACAAGTACAACGATGACGTTGCCACACTGATGCATATTGCAGATCCCGATCATATTAAGACCGTTTTTGCGTTTCCCTACCGGGGCGTAACGATTCAAATCACTAGCGGCACCCATCTGGGAATGAAGATTTACACAGCCTGGATTGACTACCCTACCGGCAGTGCCGTTGCAGTCCCCAAAGCCTACAGTCGCAGTGACGCCATTAGACGAGCTAAAAAGTGGGTCATGCAAAAGTTTGTCTGAGGCAATCTAAGCTAGGCGTTACTCAATCTTTTTCTGCCCAGCCTTCGATCATCTGTCGTGCGGTCGTGTCTTCATGGCCGATCCGAAGCTCCTTCAGTTTATGAATCGGTAGCTTCTTCAGAACTAATGTCCTGAGGTGAGGCATGATCTTCTTTTTTGTCAGGGATGAAAAGTTTTTCTAAGCGCTCTTTAGACCAACTTTCGCTAACAAAAGAGACTGCACTGATCTCTTCCAAACGCACCAGCCAAACGGTGCGACGCGATACTTCATCATCGGGCTCATCATCTTCCTCAGGTTCATAGACATGAACGTAAACAATTTCTACACAGGTATCGTCTAAATAAACGGGTACACCGCTCAATCCCCCCCAAGGCAGGCGTACCTGAACTTCGGTACCTTCTTGCATAGCTTCATCTAACCGCTGATGCAAACGACCAGAGTAAGTCTGCTTTTTGTTTTCCCCAACTAGATAAGGCACTGCTCGATTATTAGTCATAGAGATCCCTGTTAGCTAATTAAACAAATTGACGTAATCAATTCCTTTTATGAATACGGGGTGATAGCGGCTCCCCCTTTGCTCCTGGTTTATCTAGCCAAACTACGTTATCAAAGTAGTATATAGACGGTCTTTAGCAATGGTTCCAGGACAATCATCACGCGATTCTAGATTAGCGAGGTGCCGTCAACATGACAGTAATCGTTACTGCACATTGTTGATTTTAATCATAGGTTTATTAGGGGGCTCTTTCGAGGGGGGTTGTTATTAGTATCTGGATAAAAGCTATAAGGTATCTAATTATACGGAGGCTTTACATAGGGTCCGGGCTAGTCGACAAACCTAAACCTAGTAGCTAAGGCAGCTTACATGCGGAACAGTCGTCTATACCTACATCCATATCTAAAGGCTGCTTGATTTCTACAGGATATACACGACCTGTCGTAACTACATAAGTGATAAGGCTGATTTCGTTTCTTAATGTTGATACTTCATAGTAAGTTTATTGAGCTCTTACAAACGTTGACAACAAGTCTAGTGAACTCAAGCAATACTTCATAGATTAGATGGTTATTCTACAAAGAAAGAGTCTCATGTCATTTTTTTTGTTAGTATGGTATCCCTCTGTGATACTACTCAAATACTAGGAAATAAGAATTTTGTGTCATGAGCTTAATGTTAAACGGGTGTAGGGTTTCTGTTTGATGAACCAATTTTTCACCTGGTCTACTCTCCGTCCAAGTTCATGCTTCCAATTATTAACCTGGTGTTAGCATAGGGAGCAGTACAGACTTTGTCATAGATAATTTATAAATCTAGACAGGTTTCTAAACTTCTCGCAAGGGAGGTAGCGTCACATTTAGGTTTTACCTAAATAAATACTACAATTAGGTAGTATTAACCAATCCATGCATTTTCTTATCTTGATTAATGAGCCTAAACACCAAGTTACCCACTACTGATATGCAGGTTACGAGCATCCGTTTTGAGCGGGAGCTGATCGATAAGCTTAAAACTCTGGCAGGTAGTCGCGGTTATCAATCATTAGTGCGTGAGGTGCTTTGGGATTATGTACGCCAGCACTCCGATGATCCAGGGTTCCAGATTCAGCGTCAGCAGATCCGAGCTGTGATGGCGGCTGAAGCACAACGTCGTGAACGCTGCGCTTTGACCGGCGTTACCATTGAGCCTGAAGAGGAAATGTGGATGGCGTTTACAACAGATCACGAACTGGTACCGTTGAGTGTCGATAGCTTAGAGGACGATCTCGACTAAGCCAGGGTTGGCACTGTGAGTTTTTTCTATGTCTTCTGGTGGTCTATGCCCCTGTGGTAGCCAGAATCTTTACAGCAAGTGCTGTGGGCCTTATCTGAAGGCTTCTGCCATTGCTCCAACGGCAGAAGCTTTGATGCGATCGCGATATGTCGCCTACTGTCAGGGTAATGTGGACTATTTGGTGGCCACACGACATCCATCGAAGCGTAAGTTTGACGATCGTATTAATTTGGTCAAAAGCGTTAAAACCACAGTATGGAAATCGTTAATCGTAGTAGCCACCCAGCAAGGGCGCGCCAAGCACGATAGCGGTTACGTAGAATTTGTGGCAGTACATAGCTTGCCAGAGTTGGGCCAACTCCATGAACGCTCAAAATTTATCAAAGAAAATGGCCGTTGGTTTTACGTAGATGGCGAGATGCTACCGCCCATAGTGCCAAAGCGAAGCCAGCCCTGCTGGTGTGGCAGCGGTAAAAAATTTAAGCATTGCCACGGTTGATCCAATTGATCTGTTTACTACAAATCGCGTAGCCAATTTACGCACTGGTCCTACCTCAAGGCTATGTCTGTCGCGCTAAGTTAGCCTCATGAGGAGACATCTACGACTTTAATGGCACGTACAAGGAGTTAACCATGGGTTGGATCAAATCCCGTCAGGCTGGCGACAGCGCTTTATCATTTTCGACCATGATCTCAATTGGTAAAGCCAGTGTGCTGGCATTGAGTGTAACGCTAGGCCCTACAGCTGGTTTGGCTTTAGCCAGTGATGGAGAAGAAGCCCCTGAACCTGTGAGTTCTCGATTTACCTGTGAGATTCAAGACGGTGAGTACATAGTAATGTACCGTCCTAAAAGTGAGCCTGGTCAAGCCTATCCCTGGGCAGTCCCGACAGAAATGGGCGGTGGC
The DNA here is from genome assembly GCA_039045805.1 of Cyanobacteria bacterium P01_C01_bin.118. GTDB lineage: Bacteria > Cyanobacteriota > Cyanobacteriia > Phormidesmidales > Phormidesmidaceae > Leptothoe. The sequence goes on along the minus strand of JBCCJR010000026.1, from coordinate 7,008 downwards.
TGGACGCCGGAGCGCCGTTGTGAAACCATTAGTGCCCGCTTAGAGGAGTATCGCCCCGACGGGTTAGTGGAACTCCGCACAGATATTGAAAACGGATACAACACCGTTTGTGCCACTACAGAAGAGAACTTAGACCTCTGTCGCATCGTATTCACTGTGCCCACTGGTCAAGATCCAGTGGCTACCCGGGATGCCGTATTTTCAAATATCACCCTGGCGGATGCAGGGACTGATACCAGCGCTGTGAATACCTTTATGGGGAGTTCCCGGTTGCCTAACGTAGATTTGCTGGGGTCCGACATTGGCGATGATGAGATTTTAGGCGCTGTGGGAGAAATTCTCAGTAGCCGTTCAACTCGACGAGCGGACAACGGCATTTATCTAAAGCCCTACCTCGATCCTGCTGATGGCGGCACGGGTGCCTATCTAAATCAAACTGGTCAACCGCTAAATCCAGATAATTTTCGTTAATAGCCTGTCCGTTTGATCAGTGGGTTAATGCGGGGGCAATAGCTGATCAGACCACAGTCCTTTGGTTTCTAACCATTCTCGATTAAATATTTTGGACTGATAGCGAGAACCACTGTCACAGAGAACGGTGACAATAGTGTTCCCGGGCCCCATCTGTTTAGCCAAGGCAACAGCTGCACCGACGTTAATGCCAACGGAGCCCCCCATAAACAGCCCGTCCTTATAGAGCAGCTGATACACAACGCGGAGCGCTTCTGGATCATCAATCTGGACGGCGTCATCGGCAGGGGCACCAGCCATATTGCCGGTGACGCGACCGTTGCCAATGCCTTCGGTAACGGAGTTGCCCTCGGACTTAATCTCACCGGTTTTAACATAGCTGTATAGACCACTGCCCATGGGGTCAGCAACTACACAACGGACGTCAGGATTTTTATCTTTGAGGAACATGGCTGTACCTGCATAGGTGCCGCCAGTACCGGTTGCCGCAACCCAAGCGTCAATGCTGCCATTGGTCTGTTGCCAAATTTCAGGCCCTGTTGTTTCGTAATGGGCCTGCCGATTGGCAAGGTTTTCAAACTGGTTAGCCCAAATGGCATTAGGCGTTTCGTCCGCCAGGCGACCTGACACTTTTACATAGTTGTTGGGATCTCGATAGGGGACTGCTGGCACAGTGCGAACATCTGCCCCCAGGGTGCGGAGCAAATCAATTTTCTCTCTTGACTGAGTTTCAGGGATAACAATGACGCATTTATAACCCTTAGCATTACAGATATGGGTCAGACCAATGCCTGTGTTCCCAGCCGTCCCTTCCACCACAGTCCCCCCTGGCTTGAGCAGGCCCTTTTTCTCAGCGTCCTCAACAATAAACAACGCGGCTCGATCCTTAACAGAGCCACCAGGATTGAGAAATTCAGCTTTACCTAGGATTTCACAGCCAGTTTCATCGGAGAAACTATTCAGCCGAATCAGCGGGGTGTTGCCAACGGTGCCAACAAAACCTTGCTTGATATCCATAGGAGCTTTTATGCCGTAAACGTCAGAGTATGCAGTCTTTTTATCCTACGTGAAACATAACGTTTATGAACAAAGGCTCGGCTCAATTGATATGTTCCGCTGAAAAAGTCCTATGCAAAAAGGATGTCCCCAAGGGACATCCTTTAATGGTTTAGCAAACATGTATGAGCTCAGCTGAGCTGATCCCAACAGTCTACTTATTAGGCTGGGGCGTCATACGCAGGTAAGGCTTCACCTCAGTCACCCCTTTGGGGAACTGCTGCTTTGCATCTTCAGTAGAAATGGACGGTACAACAACGCAGTCACCACCATCCTGCCAGTTAGCGGGGGTGGCTACCTTGTGATAGTCAGTCAGCTGTAGAGAGTCGATCACCCGAAGGATTTCGTCAAAGTTACGACCCGTGCTAGCAGGGTAGGTAATGCTGAGGCGCAATTTTTTGTTGGGATCGATTACAAATACAGAGCGCACGGTCAATGTATTACCAGTGCTGGAATTAGGGTGAATCATGCCATATAGCTCAGACACCTTCTTGTCCTCATCCGCCAATATGGGGTAGTCAACATTAGTGCTCTGAGTTTCGTTGATATCACCAATCCAGCCGTTGTGAGACTCTACACCATCAACGCTAAGGGCAATAGTCTTAACATTACGTTTGTCAAACTCAGCACGATACTTAGCCACAGTGCCCAGCTCAGTGGTGCAGACGGGAGTGTAGTCAGCAGGGTGGGAGAAAAGAACAACCCAGCTATCGCCAGCCCACTCATAAAAGTTGATATCTCCAGCGGAGGATTTTTGAGTAAAGTCTGGTACCTGATCGCCTAGTTGAAGAGCCATAACCGAATTTCCTGATTGTTTCCTTGGATTAAAGTGCCTGGAGTAAAGCCTTACGCTGAGGCTAGTTCAGCCAAGCATGTCATAAACCCCGGTATTCCGGTCGGAGTTTAGATGATTCTTAATCATCCTATCGTGAAAGGACTCAAATGGTATCAATTGCAGCAGTTGTCTAAGGGCAAATATGTATATTTTTTAACTTCGCTTTAGTTATGGCCAGTCATCGAATCTAAGCTCTGTTAAGGGCTGTGGGGAATAGCACCAAGGCTTTGGCGGCTAGAAATACCCGCTTAATAGGGTTTTAAAATGTCAGCAATCGCTATAAATCTGTTGCCCTATCCCCTGGCTGTGCCCATTGCCCCCAATACCGATTAAGCTTAGAAACTGTAGCGTCAAAGGAAAAGCAATGGCAGAGGCAGCTAAACGAGTCCTGTTAGTGGATGATGAACCAGGCTTACGTGAGGCAGTGCAGGCCTATTTAGAGGACAGTGACTTTGAAGTGCGGACGGCCAGTAATGCCGCTGATGGTCTGGAATTATTGCAGCAAGAAACACCTGATGTGCTGATTTCTGACATTATGATGCCTGAGGTGGATGGTTATGCATTCTTAAAGCAGGTACGCGAAGACCCTCGCTACAAGTCACTGCCAGTGATTTTTTTAACGGCTCGCGGCATGACGAGCGATCGCATCCAGGGATACAACGCTGGCTGTGATGCCTATCTATCTAAACCCTTTGATCCAGAAGAGCTGGTGGCGATGGTCAGCAACTTGATCGAACGACAGGCCGCCCGTACGCCCGAAGCTGGGACAGTCCCCGATATTGCGGCTATGGCTCGCCAAATTGAGGAAATCAAAGCTCTACTCACCCAGCGAGGCACCATTCCCCAAAAAACATCCCCCATTCGGATTGATCTGACTCCTCGGGAGCAGGATGTTCTCAACCTGGTGGCCGAAGGTCTGATGAATAAAGAAATCGCTAGCCGTCTAGGAACGACGGTGCGCAATGTTGAGAAATACGTTAGTCGTCTATTTGGTAAGACGGGGACCAATAGTAGAACAGAGTTGGTTCGATTTGCCCTGGAGCATGGGTTAGTGACGACTTAGCCAAAGGCGACTTAGTCAAATAAGTCCAGGGGAAACGGGCCATAGGTGCCATTAACCAGGTCATACTCTGGCTCACTGGCATGAAAGGACACTAAAACGCCGCGATTAGGACCCACATAGTCATCCAGATACCAGGCCCCCTTGAGGGTATTGAATTTTAGATAAACGGCCCCATCTCGGGCGGGCAAATCCAAGGTAACTGGACGAGCTAACTTGCTGACATAGGCTTCCGTGGCGGCTTTGCCAGCGGCAAGGGTATCTGTGCAAATGCCCAGGGTTTCATAGTCGGCCAGGTCACTAAACCACAGCAATGCATTGATTAACTCTTGTTGCTGTTTGTTCGACAGCTGAGGCGGTGTCACTAGACAGCTGAACTGGGTCAGCTGTTGGCGCACTTTCTTAATATTGGTGGGTGTCGGTTTCAGGTTGAGCATAGCGTTTCTAGAAATTTTGGGAGCGCTATGATTTGGTGTTAGAAGACACGGGATGGGCTCACTAAATCATCGCTGCTAATCAGCGCGGTGATTATTATGCCACTCCCTCTAACTCTATGACACTTACCTGCGATCGCAGCCAAGAGCAGACATCCTATGGCTATAGTCTACGGGTCAAGGATATGCCAGCGGAGCAACGTCCCCGAGAACGGCTGATGACCTATGGGGCCAAAAACTTAACCTCGGCGGAGCTCCTGGCGATTTTGTTAGGCACAGGCGTCAGTCGTGGCCACAAACTATCAGCGGTTAATCTAGGTCAGTATATCCTCAACGAACTGGCCCAGGAGGGAACCACATCTGCACTCGATGCCTTGCGATCAGCCACTCCCCGGGAGTTGATGACCATTCCGGGTGTGGGAGCCGCCAAAGCCACCACCATTGTGGCTGCATTAGAATTGGGCAAACGCGTGTTACAAAATCGACCGGTGGATCGCACCCTGGTGGATGATCCCGCCGTTGCAGCAGCAGCGTTGAGTCAGGATTTAATGTGGCAATCCCAGGAGAGATTTGCGATCGCCCTACTGGATGTCAAGCATCGGTTGTTAGGCACCAAAGTAATTTCACTGGGCACAGCCACTGAAACCTTGGCCCACCCCCGCGAGATTTTTCGTGAAGTGATTAAACAGGGTGCAACTCGCGTAATTGTGGCCCACAATCACCCCTCAGGCAGTTTAGATCCCAGTGAAGCTGACTTAGAGCTCACCCGTCAATTATTAAAAGGGGCCAACATTTTAGGCATTCCCCTGCTAGATCACCTCATTCTTGGTAATGGCGATTTCGCAAGTCTTCGACAAACTACAGCACTGTGGCATGGGCAAATCGAATAACTTTTTAAGTTGTTAAATCATCCAACATTAATTATCTGCAACAGAGTAAACATAACTCAACGAATATTTAGAAAAAAATGTGTGCCATAGAGATTCAGCATCTTCCTTCACATTCGGTGATAGCTTTGAAATAACAAGACAGACCATCGGGTATCAACTAAGATGTCTAACCCAGGTGAGACATGGACTCTAGAATAATACTGACGACTATTTTGAGTTTGTCTTTCGGTATCTACTCTGTTGATTTAGCAATGATTTTTGTTAAGTTGACTCTAGAGGTTTTCCGATCTATTGTTACGTTATATTCTCTTGACTTGCTAGGGATCTTTGGATCTCAAGAGAACTTTAACCACAACGGAATAGCTTCAGAGATTGTCATGGTTATCATGACAACTGCCGTTGTTTTTGCTGTATTACCTTTTTACTCTTTTTTAAGAGTTTGGCAAAAATGTTTTCACTTCAGGGTTTTTAAATGCCCAGTATTTCAAGATTTAACAAGGGTTGTAACACTGATAACGATTATTTTTCTGTTAGGAATATTAAATGTTGAGTTTGGCAGCTCTATGGTGTCAAAACTCTTTTTAATGATGCTAGCTATCATCTTTGTGTACGGGTGTTGCTTAGCCACAGGAACGATACAGACCCATTATTTCAGTATTTCAAAGTCAAGCAAACGCCAGTTTTCACATTGCTATGGCACAGATTTTGCATGACTGTTTGAGCTCATCTTTGTGTTTATTTACGTTCACCTCAATCAACGTGTATGGAGTTAGATACCGATCATGACCATCTCTCCAGCTAGCAGGGTGCCGGGCATTAAAATCAACAACTTGCGGGGAGACTTCTTTGGAGGTCTGACAGCGGCTGTTGTTGCTTTGCCCCTTGCCCTTGCCTTTGGTGTTGCCTCTGGGGCAGGCCCCATTGCGGGTCTCTACGGAGCTATTAGTGTTGGCTTTCTGGCCGCGCTCTTTGGCGGCACACCTTGTCAGGTATCTGGTCCAACCGGGCCGATGACAGTGGTAATGGCATCTACGTTTGCCGTCCTCACCGCAAAACATCCAGAAACAGGGCTGGCTATGGCATTCACAGTGGTGATGCTGGGCGGCTTGTTTCAAATTTTGATGGGGGTCCTTCGACTAGGTAAGTACATTACCCTGATGCCCTACACCGTAATCTCTGGGTTTATGTCAGGGATCGGGGTCATCATTATTCTGATTCAAATTGGCCCTTTACTGGGATATCCGGGCAAGGGAGGTGTAGTTGATTCAATTCTTCTCTATCCAGAGGTCTTTAGGAATATCAATCCTGTGGCGGCTGGCTTAGGTTTACTCACCCTGGCCATTGTGTTTGCGGCTCCGCCTAAGCTAAATCGAATTTTACCGGCTCCTCTCATCGCCCTGGTGCTATGCACTTTAATCTCTGTCAAATTTTTCCCGGAAAGTGGGATCCCAAGGATTGGTGATATTCCCTCAGGTCTTCCCAGTCTCCATCTGCCCTATTTCACCTGGGCCACGATGAAAGACATGTTGGGCTACGGCATTATGCTCGGCATGCTGGGGGCATTGGATTCGCTCCTAACATCCCTGGTAGCCGATAGCATCACCCGGACTCAACATAATTCTGATCGTGAGTTGATTGGTCAGGGCATCGGCAATATGGTGGCGGGATTGTTTGGGGGCCTACCAGGAGCAGGCGCAACGATGCGCACTGTGATCAACGTCCAAACTGGGGGTAAAACCAATGTTTCGGGCATGATTCATGCCATTGTGCTGGCATTTATTGTGCTTAAGGCAGGTTATCTCACCGAACCGATCCCTCATGCCGTGCTAGCCGGCATTTTAATTAAAGTAGGGATCGACATCATTGACTGGGGATTTTTAAAGCGCGCCCACCGTCTGTCCACCAAAGGGGCCGGGTTGATGTACCTGGTTATGGCACTCACGGTATTTGTGGATTTGATTACGGCAGTGGCAGTGGGTGTGTTTCTAGCTAATCTACTGACAATTCAGGCAATTACCGACATCCAGGTCAAGGATATGCGGGCTGTTACCCATGGCGACAATGAAAACTGGTTAACGCCTCAGGAGCGCTCAATGCTCAAGGCCGCCAGGGGAAGGGTCTTGATGTTTCACCTGAGTGGCCCCATGAGTTTTGGAGCGGCTAAGTCGATTTCGCGACGCATGACCATTGTTGAGAACTATGAGGTGCTGATCCTAGATTTGACCACTGTACCCAGGTTAGGGGTGACCGCACTATTGGCGA